>CP060236.1:300000-557500 GCA_023898725.1 Alphaproteobacteria bacterium | reverse complement strand
TTTTGGTAAATGGTCTGGAACCGAAGTCAAGATTGACGGCGAAGACATTTTGATCATGAAAGAGTCAGACATTATGGGCATTATCGCTTAATATAACAACTTTTTAAGGAGAAAAACTATGGCTGCTAAAGATATAAAATTTGGTGCAGATGCACGCGAACGTATGATGCGTGGCGTTGACATTCTTGCGGATACAGTAAAAGTAACACTGGGTCCTAAGGGGCGTAATGTTGTATTCAGTAAATCATTTGGGGCACCGCGCATCACCAAAGACGGCGTTACTGTTGCAAAGGAAATTGAACTGAGTGATCCCTTTGAAAATATGGGCGCCCAAATGGTCCGTGAGGTCGCATCAAAGACAGCTGATCTTGCCGGAGATGGGACAACAACATCAACCGTTTTAACACAAGCCATCGTCCGTGAGGGTGTGCGCGCCCTTGCCGGTGGCATGAATCCGATTAGTCTCAAGCGAGGCATCGAGCATGCTGTTGCGTTGGTCGTTGAAACGCTCAAAAAACGTTCTAAAAAAGTATCAACAAATTCTGAGATTGCCCAGGTTGCGACTATTTCTGCAAATGGTGACAAAGAAATTGGCGAAATTATTGCCAAAGCCATGGAAAAAGTAGGTAATGAAGGCGTTATTACTGTAGAGGAAGCAAAATCACTGGATACAGAACTCGAGGTTGTTGAAGGTATGCAGTTTGATCGTGGGTACATATCACCGTACTTCGTAACCAACTCCGAACGTATGCTCACAGAATTTGATAATCCTTACATTTTGATTGTTGAGAAGAAACTGTCTTCTCTACAGCCACTGTTGCCAACACTTGAAAGCGTCATGCAGTCTGGTCGACCTCTTCTTATTATTGCTGAGGACGTTGAGGGCGAAGTGTTAGCAACGCTTGTTGTGAACAAACTACGAAGCGGTCTCAAAATTGCTGCAGTGAAAGCCCCAGGGTTTGGTGATCGTCGGAAGGCCATGCTAGAGGACATCGCTATTCTCACAAATGCGCAGGTTGTTTCCGAAGACATGGGCATGAAGCTTGAAAATGTTACTCTGGATACACTTGGCCAAGCAAAGAAAGTGCGCATTAGCAAAGACGAGACTGTGATTGTTGATGGATCAGGAGAAAAAGTGAATATTGAAGCACGTTGCGGACAAATTCGCCGACAAGCGGAAGAATCAACATCAGACTACGATCGTGAAAAGCTCCAAGAACGTCTTGCGAAACTTTCCGGAGGTGTTGCCATCGTTCGCGTTGGTGGTGCAACAGAAGTGGAAGTAAAAGAAAAGAAAGACCGCGTTGACGATGCCCTAGCAGCGACACGTGCGGCCGTTGAAGAAGGCATTGTTGCAGGTGGCGGTGTTGCCCTTCTTTACAGCACAAATGAGCTCGCCAGCATCAAAGCAGATCACGACGAAGAACGCGTTGGGCATGAAATCGTTCGTCGCGCGCTATCATCTCCTATTCGCCAAATTGCTGTGAATGCGGGTGCTGATGGTTCAATCGTTGTCGGCAAAATCCATGATAAAAATGATCCAAACTTTGGTTACAATGCCTTAACAGATGAATATGGTGACATGTTCAAGTTTGGCATTGTTGATCCGACAAAGGTCGTTCGTGCAGCGCTGCAGGATGCAGCATCCATTGCAGGATTGCTCATCACAACCGAGGCCATGATTGCTGATAAGCCCGAAAAGAAAGAAACTCCTGATATGAGTGGAATGGGCGGAATGGGTGGAATGGGCGGAATGGGTGGAATGGGCGGATTCTAATCCCCCTTTGTACCTTTCTGATGTTCACTTAACAAAAAAAGAGGAGTTCACACTCCTCTTTTTTTATTGAATAACTGGCGTACCCTTAGGAAATGATCTTGGCTGTGGAATCTCCTTCTACATCCTGGGAAGATTCCATAATTTGCACCAAACCTTTCACGATTTCCATGGATGCCGTAATCATTTGTTTCTCATGGGCATTTGCCTTAGGAATCATATCTTTCAACGTATACATCGTGCGTTGTAACTCAGCTATTGAGGCCTTGAGCATGGCAGAGCTTGCTGTTTTCTCACCCGCGCGCGCTGCCTGGATAATCTTTGGCAAAGATATCACCATAACTGAAGAGCCTGCAGAGCGATCTGCTTCCGCTCCTTCTAAATCCCCTGACTGGACCCTCATCGCTTGCCCAAGATCCTTCAAGGGCTGAGTATCAAAATAACGATTTTTTGGGGATTTTTTCTCTTTTGTTTTTTTGATAGAAGGCGGTTTTTTCTTTGAATCACCTTGATCGGACACAACAGGTTTGCTTTTTCCAAACCAACCACTAAACCAGCTGCTCGACACCTCTTTTTTTGTCTTTTTTTCTGTATCAGCAGGTTTCTCAGATTCTGTCTTACTTTGAGATAATTGTGTTTCTTTTTGAGGAACCTCATCAGTAGCGGTGCGTTGCGAAGAGGATGATTCTTCTAGACGCACATCAGGCTCTGCGTCTTTTTTCTGCCCACGGGATACCTCAGAAGAAGTCTGTGTATCCACAATGGATGAAGACTCAGAGGGAAGAGTTTTCTGATCCTGGTTATATGCGGATTTTTTTTGCGAGGGAATAGTTTTACCAGGATTGTCTTCCCTTACCGCATCAACGCCTTGAATACTGCCATTTTTCCACAGAGGAAGAGAAAGCCCAGAAACCACAACGGCTAACTTGCATTCCTCATACGATTTTTTATGCCCTGGAGTATTGAGAAGAGTCTTATCTGCCTTTTGATAGTTTTCAGGATACATTATATGCTTACCTGAAAGATTAAGCGCATAGGTTCCATCAGGATTTTTTTGAAAAATAGCCTCTCGACACTTTTTTACACAAGCACGACCTTGTCCTTTGGGATCTTGTCGACAGCTTTTTCTGCTGCATAAATCCTCACACATAACAGAGGCATTACCCGCTTGGGCATGTGCACGCTTTGAAGCATCCAAAGAATCATAAGTCCATCGGAATTTTCCACGCGACTTCACCCGGGATTTTAATGAAGTATCATGTGTCTTTTCTCGGTTGCGAGAGTCAAGCTCCTGGTCATATCCTTTGCGCAATCCCGAAGAATGGTTGCCCTGGTCACGCACCGTTTCCGCACCAACCCTGTGTGTGAAAAGTGACAAAAAAGTCACCGAAAGCACTGCTACATATCTTCTCATCGTCTGACCCTAAAAATAACTTCACAAAATATTATCACGATAAGGTAAACAAAACACTTTCTTATTTATAACGTAGCCTTCGGTAAACCTCACCTTCAAATGACCAAATTGTCTCTTGAACCATCTTCTTAAAGATTGCCTCCATCATAATTTGATAAAAGGGCGCACGAAATAAAAAGGAGATATAAAAATCAACCTGCGTGGAAATACGCTCATGTGCCTCGTGACACGAATGAAATGTCCATACATTTTCAAGGTGCACAAAAGGCCCCTTACCATACGCCACACGAATAGAAACAGGAGGGTCAAAATAAACCGTACACGTATATGTTTCACAAAAAGGCCCAATCCCTGCGACAACGCTCGCCTGCAATTGATTATCCGACCGGGACAAAACCTTCACACGTTTGCATCCCTTGATGTAAGAGGGATACGCTTCAACGTCTGCAACAATTTCAAATAAATCAGCTGCACGGAAGGGTAATAGGCGCGATTCGCTATATTCGGTCATAGGCCCCAAAGCACTCCTGGCGCGCTTCTTTTAAGCGAAGAAAGTCAGCATCTGCGTGATACGATGAGCGCGTCAAAGGTGAGCTAGATACCACCAAAAAACCTTTTCCTTTTGCCATATCCGCATAGTCCTCAAAAGAATCTGGTGTAATAAAATCAATCACTGGATGGTGTTTCGGTGATGGCTGTAAATATTGGCCAATTGTTAAAAAATCAACGTCAGCGGAACGCAGGTCATCCATCACTTGATAAATTTCTTCTTTTGTTTCACCAAGACCAACCATAATGCCCGATTTTGTAAAAATAGTAGGATCATATTTCTTGACATCTGCGAGCAGTTTTAGTGAGTGAAAGTACCTAGCACCAGGCCTTACGGATGCATAAAGCCTGGGAACTGTTTCAAGATTGTGATTAAAGACATCTGGCTTTGCACGGACTACATCTAAGTACGCGTCCCCCTTACGCAAGAAATCTGGTGTTAGCACCTCAACCGTTGTGTGCGGGCAGCGATTACGAACGGCAGTTATGGTACGCGCAAAATGCTCAGCACCACCATCAACCAAATCATCCCGATCTACCGATGTTATCACCACATGTCGTAAACCCAAATTTTCTAAAGCTTCTGCGACGCGATCTGGCTCATGGGGATCAAGTTGATCAGGACGTCCCGTAGCAATATCACAAAACCGACAGGCTCGCGTGCATACGGCACCTAAAATCATAATGGTCGCATGACGTTTTGCCCAACATTCGCCGATGTTAGGACATGAAGCTTCTTCGCATACAGTATTCAGTTTGTAGTGCGCAATCAACGTCTTGGTTGCTTTATATTCCCGGGATACGGGCGCCTTTACCCGTATCCATTCAGGTTTTTGCAAACGAAATTTTGTTTGTATGTCAGCCACAGATATTCCTCACAAACAAATCTATATATGTAATGGGCGATCAAATGCCTGCAAAACGGACTCATGGATCATTTCAGACATTGTCGGATGCGGATAAACCGTCTTCATAATTTCAGCCTCTGTTAGTTCCCCTGATTTCGCAAGCACAAAACCATGGATAAGCTCTGTCACACCATCACCAATCATATGAGCACCGAGCAGTTCCCCCGATTGGGCATCAAAGATAGTTTTAATAAATCCCTCGATCTCTCCTGAGGCTAGGGCTTTTCCGTTGCCAATGAAGGGGAATTTCCCCACCTTGATTGATAGTCCCCGGGCAACAGCCTCCGCTTCACTTATCCCCACACTGGCAACTTGGGGGTAACTATAAGTGCAACTCGGAATACACGATTTATCTAAAGCATGTGTTTTCTGTTTTGCAATATGTTCAATTGCGATCACTGCCTCGTGGCTGGCCTTGTGGGCAAGCCACGGCCCTCCTGTTACATCGCCAATTGCATATACTCCCGGTTCCGCTGTTTCCATGTAAGAATCAGTGATAATTTGAGATTTCTCAACCACAGCTTTTGTTTTTTCAAGTCCGATGTTTGCCACATTTCCTGCAATCCCAACAGCCGACAAAACCCGGTCAAATTGGTGAGATGCTTCATTTCCTGAGGCATCCTTGAGAACAACCTCCACAAGGTTTCCCTTTGGCTTGAGAGCAGAAACCGTAGTATTAGTTAGTAGGCTGATGCCCTGTTTTGCCAAAGACTTTTCCATAAATGCTGATACCTCACGATCTTCAACAGGTAAGATACGATCTTGAATCTCTATAACCGTCACTTTTGTGCCAAAGGTATTATAAAAGCTTGCAAACTCAATCCCAATAGCACCACTGCCAATCACCAAGAGAGAGTCTGGTCTTTTATCAGCCGTCATAGCATCTCGTGCTGTCCAAATATGGGTGTGATTCGGCTGAACATGAGGTAATGCTTTGGCTGTTGCTCCGGTTGCTACAATTACATGTGCAGCCTCCAACAATCTTTCATCATTGCCATGTGTCACACGGACCATAAAATTCGCCGCGTCCTTTCCCAGGATGCTACCCCACCCCTTCACCACTGTTATTGTGTTTTTTTTCATCAACCCCGCAATACCCCTCGTCAACTGATTGGAGACATGCCGCGACCGAGCAATCACTTTTTTCCAGTCAACCTTCATGCTTGTAACATTTAGCCCAAATTCAGTAGCCTCATGAATGTGACGATACATTTCAGCTGTTTTGAGAAGGGCTTTTGTCGGAATACACCCCCAATTCAGGCACACGCCACCGAGTTCTTCCGCTTCAATAAGGGCAACACGCAGACCAAGCTGCGCCGCGCGAATAGCTCCCACATAACCACCAGGACCTGCACCGATAATAATTACGTCAAATGATGATGAGTCAATCATGGATTATTCCTTCAATAAAATTCACCGCAATTATCTGGGCGTACCCTAAAATTCATACTATACTCGTGCCTATGACTCAAGCACAACGCACAATTCTTGTTGTAGATGATGACACACGCTTGCGTGTGCTTCTGGATGAGTACCTTTGTCGCAATAACTTCTCCGTCATTTCTGTGGAAAGCGCCCACGCGGCAAGGATGCATCTTTGCAATAGCCAAACAATAATTGATCTTGCTATTTTTGATGTCATGATGCCCGGTGAATCAGGGATTTCCCTCCTCATGTGGCTACGTGCTGAGTCTCCGCTTGTTCGGCAGACTCTTCCTGTCATTATGCTTACAGCATGCGGTGACACACATGACCGTATCCAAGGCCTTCACAAAGGGGCAGACGACTACCTTGGTAAACCCTTTGAGCCGGAAGAATTGATTTTGCGCATTACAAATATTTTAAAACGCATGCAACTGCCTGATCATACAATTAAAAAACCTGTTTGTGTAACTTTTGGAGACTATACTTTTGATATGAGCCAACAAACCCTTTGCAAAAGAAATGTTCCAATTCCTCTTACAACGAACGATCGCTGTTTGTTGAACTTGTTCGCACACCACATGGGGGAGCTAATAACCAGAGAAAATCTAGCAGCTCACATGGGTGTAGAGCTTTCCCCACGCAGTGTTGATGTGCAAATTGCGCGCTTGCGCCAGAAAATTGAACCTGATCCCAAAGCCCCTTTATACCTTGTCACTGAACGTCACAAGGGGTATGTCTTAAAGCCTTAAACTACCTCAGGAACCAACATGTGGAAACCATTTAAAGCCCTTAAAATATTTCTTCCCCGAACACTCTTTGGGCGATCCTTGCTCATTCTTTTAACACCCCTTGTGCTGGTCCAGATTATTACAACAACGGTGTTTTATGATCGTCACTGGACATGGGTGACGCGCCATTTGGGCAATCGGATTGCTCAAGAGTTCGTAACCGTTATAGAAGATTATGCCAACAACCCAACAAAGGGTATTGCAACAGCCAAGAGGTTTCAAATTGAACCACAGCTGAGCAAGAAAAAACCCTTGATAAAGCTGCGGGCAAATGGGGTTGTTCGCAAATACATGCATAGAAATCTGCGCAAATCATTGGATAGACCTTTTCAGTTAGGGGTTCGCAAGAACTTTATTTATCTGATTACCCCTCACCAAAGTGAGTGGTTGATTTTGCGCACGCCACGCAAGTACCTTTCTCCCATAGCAACACCCGTTTTTTTGCTTTGGGCATTTTTTACACCTCTTCTTTTCTTTCTGGCAGCAGCTATTTTTATGCGCAATCACGTACGTCCTATGCGACGCTTAGCCGATGCAGCCTATCACTTCGGACGGGGGGATCATTCTTTTAACTTTAGACCTGAGGGCGCCGAAGAAGTAAAGCGGGCCGGTGTAGCCTTTCAAGTCATGCAACAACGTATCCAACGACAAATGAGCATGCGCACCGAGATGCTTGCTTCGGTTTCCCATGATTTACGCACACCCCTAACGCGTATGGAGCTCGCTATAACCTTAATGGATCCTTCTACCCAAACAGAAGGGATAATGAAAGACATCAAAGAAATGACAAACCTCGTGAATGCCTATTTAGCGTTTGCCAAGGGCCAAGAAGACAGCGAGCCTGTTGACACAGTAAACCTCACAGATTTGATTATCGAAACGGCAGCCTCTGTATCTATAGAGCAAATAACCCAGGATATTAATATCCCCGCACAGACAATGTTTCGCTGTCGACGGGGGCTTTTGCTACGTGGCCTACGCAATATTCTTGAAAATGCCCTTCGCTACGGAACGCACGCATGGATACACACCTATACCAGCAAAGACTACATATATATAAGTGTTGAGGATAATGGCCCTGGTATTCCTGCAGAGGCACGTCTTGATGTCTTTAAACCTTTTTTCCGACTAGAAGAATCGCGTAACCCTCAAACCGGTGGCACTGGCTTAGGACTTAGTATCACAAAAGATGCTATTGTGCGTCATGGAGGACGCATCAGTCTAAGTGACAGCCGCCATGGAGGCCTGGGAGTTAACATCAAACTTCCGCGTTAGAACCGCGATAAAAACACGGGAGATAAGGAAGCTAAGGCCAAACAGGAAACAGATGTTTAATTTTTATGACGGTAAATTCTTGGAAGCATCATCCGCGCACGCTTTGTAAATTTCCGCTTTAAAGTCTTCAATCTCCACATCGCGGATTGTTGATTCTACCTGAGAGACTATCGCCTCCCGCCAGGCGCGATAACGAATAACAAGGCGTGCCACAAGGCGCATAGATCGGGGGATATCCTCGGGCCTAAGTACAAAAATACCTACAGCAAAGATCACCAACCACTCATTGAGTGAGCCCAGCATTATTTCTTTTTAATGGGCTTTTTGGCTGCAGGCTTTTTGGCATTAGCACCGGCACTCTTGGCTAAAGAGGGCTTTGCAGGTGCCTTTTTCTGCGCCGTTTTCTTAACAACACTCTTCGTCGCAGAAAGCTTTTTTATAGGTGTCTTCAAAGGTGTCTTTTTTACAGGAGAGTCTTTGCGCGCAGACGCCAAAGAAACAATATTTCCTTTATGTGCATCATCACTCACTTCATCTTTAAAAGCCTTAACACCCTTACCAAACTCCTTCAGGAATTTGTGAATACTTTGTGAACGAAAGGCTAGAAAAACAAGACCAGCAATTAACGCAATTTGCCAAAAACCAAAACTCATGTGGGATCAATAGATAATACTGTTAAAAAGTATAAGCCTTTGCTGAACACACAACAAGCGCTTTTTTAATTTGTCACTGTGAACCGCGATGGTCGTCAGAATCCGTGGAAAATCCCTTCCACTTTCCGCAAGGAAGATTCCAAAACGCAAGACCCATCACGGGGTTATGTTGAGGATTGATAGTGGGGTCTTTGGAACCATCATCAAACATCCATATGCTTAAAACCAACCTTCATATAGGCATAAGCCGTAATAATGGTGAGACCAGCAGAAAGCCAAAGAAGGAAAACTCCCACAGCATGGGTGGGGAAAACATCTCCTCCTCCTGATCCCAATACCAATGCCCCGACTGCTACCATCTGTAACGCTGTTTTCCACTTGGCGCCACGTGAAACCGGAAGAAGAATTTGAACGCTTGCAAGATATTCCCGTAGCCCAGATACTAAAATTTCTCGACACAAAATTATAAGCGCTGGCAAGACATGGACCCCCTCGATCCGATCCATCGAAACAAGTACGAATAAACACAAGGAAACCAACAGCTTGTCTGCAATAGGGTCAAGCGTACGACCAAAAGCAGAAACCTGATCCCAGCGCCGGGCAAAATATCCATCAAAAAAGTCCGTGATACAAGCAATCGCAAAAAACACCATAGCCCCAAAATTCATTGAGGGTGTATTAAGCCATAATAAACCAAGCACAAGAGGGATCACAGCAATACGCAGCAACGTTAGAAGATTTGGAAAGTTTAGTTTCACACAAAAAACCCCTGAATTATATTATTTGTAAGCGCACAAATTCCTTATCGCAAGAGTGAATAGGCGTTTTTCTAATAATTTCAGGGCTAACCTATCTATTTTCTTACTATTGAAAGGTTAGAGTTGCACATATCAGATCTCCATCATCTATTCTTGCCCACGCCCCACACACCCATAGAACGCATCAAGCCTTTCGCCATCAGAGTGTGGCACAGGAGAAGTGGTTGGACCCTGCGTGCCTAAGAGTTCAAGAGGCCTAAAATCACTAGAGAGCCTTTGTAATAACTCTGGGGTGCCGCATCGTGATACCCGGCCAGGGGCCACTTGACCCCAATCAGAAGAAGGGCTGTCCCTCCGCAACACACAGGACCAATCCGGACGCAGAATCTCTAGTGGGGGTGTATCAGCGTCCTCTCTTTCATGGGAGGATCGGGGACACCGTCTATCCTTTTCTGGATCTGTAGCACGCCAAGTCGTAGATGATGCGCCCAAACAGACTACTGGTGACTGAACGATGGATTCGTCCACCATCATACAGGGCAGATTCCAGGGAACAACGTCCGGTAAAGGATTATCAGGAGTCTGAGAGTCTGCCCTCTCATCGCCACTATAAAACCTACAAAATCCATCACTGGAAGACTCGCTCTCATAACAAACCCAGGGTGTCTGTTCAATCAAAGGAGTGAGATGATCACCACCTGAGTTCGTCGGTAAAAAATCTCTGCGGTCAAGGAAATACAGACCTGATTCCCCTAAAAAGCTTCTTGATACTTGCGGGAATGATTCTCGACCAACAGATTGAGATGAAGAGGAGGCCACAGCAATTGTTACAACAGAGAAAAAGAGTGCGCAATGACGCAGAAGAGTTTTCATAAGCAAAGATTCCCTTAGTTTTCCTTATAAACACATAGCCCCACCGCCAAGCACAGGGCTTTGTCAACAGTGTAGGCATACGCTCCAAAAAGATATCCCCGGATTATTACGGTACTTTCTACACACGTTTGTTGACATCACAAATGAAAGTTTTACCGCAAGGAATCGTAAATATCTTGAGCCAACGCACGACTGATACCCGGAACACGGGCTAAATCATCAACACCTGCTTGCTTAATGGCGCGGGGAGACCCAAAAAAATGAAGCAAGGCTTTTTTACGTATCGGACCAACACCCGGGAGGGTATCCAAAATAGATTGACGCACATCCTTCTGGCGTTTTTGGCGATTTCCAGCAAGGGCAAAACGGTGGGCTTCATCACGCAATCGCTGAATATAAAACAACACAGGGTCATTTTCTGGCAACTGAAAAGTTGTTTTATCGGGTTTTACAAAAGTCTCCCGTCCTGCGTTACGATCCGGCCCCTTAGCAACGCCCAATACCTTCATGTGGCCAAGGCCTACATCCTGTAAGACCCCCATTACAGCACTGACCTGCCCTTTGCCGCCATCAATCAGGAGTAAATCTGGCAAAGAGGCTCCCTTTTCGTGAGTGCTCCCCGTAAAGCGGCGCTGCATGACTTCTCGCATCATGGCATAATCATCTCCTGGTATTAAGTCCGCGTTCTTCATCGTAAAACGGCGATAGCTTTTTTTATCAAAGCCATCCGGCGTTGCCACAACCATCACTCCTCCCGCATGCGTTCCCCCCAAATGGCTGTTATCATAAATCTCAATACGCAAGGGAGGGGAATCAAGACTCAGAAGCTGCTGTATTTTACCCAAAAGATCTCTGGTGGTTGCTTTTTTAGCAAGATAGCGCTCCAACGCATCTTTGGCATTGTGGCAGGCCATTGCCACAAGCTTAACTTTGTTTCCACGTTTAGGAATTTCAAGCTTCACCGTGCCTTTGCGCAACGCATGCAACGCTTGGCGTAGCAAATTTTCTTCATTTACCTCTTGCGAAAGAAAAATCATTTCTGGGGGCTCATGATCTTGGTAGTGCTGGAGGATAAATGCGCACAAGAAAGTCTCTGCAGGGATATCCTCGGGCAGCGGAACGACATGTGCAATGTTGCCATAGTGACTCCCATTGCGGTACACAAAAATTTGAACACTTGCATGGCCCCCAGCAACTTCCAAGGCTATGATATCCACATTTATGATATTAGGAACATGTATCATTTGTTTTGCTTGAACATGAGACAAGGCCTTGAGCTGATCACGTACACGCGCTGCCCGTTCATACGCTTGACTCTCACTGGCGGCTTGCATCTCCTCAGAAAGAAGCGTGTGGACCTGTGAGCGATCCCCACACAAGAGTTTCTCTGCACGCTTCACTTGTTCTGCATAGCTTTTTTCATCGATAAGCCCAACACACGGTGCACTGCACTGCTTAATGTGAAACTGCAAACAAGGACGTGTCCGATTGGAAAAGTAGGCGTTCGTGCAATTTCTCAAATGAAAAACCCGCTGAAGCAGGCTGAGCGTCTGGTCAATTGCGTAGGCAGAAACAAAAGGACCATAATAACTTTGTCCTTTTTTCCGAACACCACGATGTTTCATTACCTGTGGGAATGGGTGGTCTGTGAGTGTAATGTATGAATAGGATTTATCATCCTTAAGCAAAATATTGAATGGTGGTTTCCATTTTTTTATGAGGTTTGACTCCAACAACAAAGCCTCAAGCTCACTACTCGTAAGAATAAAATCCATCGATACTGTTTGGGAAACCATCCGTTGCAGGCGCAAAGGAAGGCGGTTTACTTGCGTATAGTTCGTCACACGATTCTTGAGATTACTGGCCTTACCCACGTATAATACAGCGCCATCCACCCCTAGCATCCGGTATACACCGGGGCCCTTAGGAAGACGGCGCACATATTCACCAATAATAGTGCGTCCTTGGATTACCTGCGGAGATATTTGATTCATGGGCAAACATTAGCAAAACTCCCATCACTGTACATTAAAAAAAGATCCCACAGGAGGGACTTTATATTGAAAAATCTGTAACCCACAAACAAAGCAAACGAATTATATAGGAATATGTTTGGGTGGTGATTCCGTATCCACAGATATCACTAGTAAGTAATATATATTCCCCCCAAAGTGGGTATTTTTTGAATGAGAAAAAACTTGGTTGTAAGTGCACACAAAAACTACAGTTTAAGAAATACATAAAAAACACTTTTTATTGTGTGTTTACTTTTTTATTAAAATATTATATAGTATAAAATATTACATAATTTTACACATTCTTATGACAATATTCGTTTCTTTTTTGCTTTTTTTCTTTGAACTGTGTGCTGGGTGCCCCACACCTCAAGATATCGTTAACGCCGGACGCAAGCAAATCCAGGTTACGACACAGTATGATCCAAGCTACAAAAGACTTCCCTATCCAGGTGGTGATGTAAGCAAGGACAGAGGTGTGTGTAGTGATGTCGTTGTACGCGCGTTACGGAGCATAGGCATTGACCTTCAAAAAGAAATCAAAGAAAGTATTCTCAAAAACCCCAAAAAATACACCAACTATTGGAATTCACCCATGCCTGATAGTAATATAGATCATCGGCGTGTACCTAACATGCTTACGTATTTTCGCATTAAGGGATGGGCGATGAAAAACACAGAGCCCACAAAGCCTGGTGATTTTATTATCTGGAAACTCCCCAGAGGCCAACTGCATATCGGTATTGTGAGTGACAGATTTGCTCCTGATGGAAGACACCCGTTGATTATTCATAATATTTGTTGTGGCGTCACAGAGGAAGACATTTGGAACGATTTTCCTATTCTTGCCAAAATACGGGTAATCTCTTAAGGAGATCCATGCAAAAACGGGGTTTTACAAGAAAAGCTGTTTCATGTTGGATCATTCGTTAGGCCGAAACATCAGAGGGACCAAGTCTAAGAAATCTTTTATATCCACAACACCTTTAGCTCGAGCTAAATATAAATATCTTTATAAATAAAAATAGGGTATATTTTACTTTTAGGCGGTCACTATGTTTCTAGGGAGATTGCATTTTGAGACCTGAATTACTTAAAAAACCCTTTCTTTTTCTTAGGCATGGGGAAACACCATGGAATGCAGAAAATCGCCTCATTGGACAGGAGGATATCCCCCTAAGTTTTGCCGGGATAGCCCAAGCTTATAAGGCGGCGCGTTTACTCAAGGACATACCTATTGACTGCGTTGTGCACAGTCCTCTTGGTCGTTGCACGAAAACCGCCATGATTGTCAATGCACACTTGCGCGCACACACGCGGGTAGAAGATGGGCTTCGCGAAGCTCATCTTGGGGAATTCCAAGGGTGCATTAAGGACGAACAAAAATCTTATAATGTATGGCTTACAAACCCCCCTTCTGATGCTGAGACTTTTCCAGATTTTCAAAAACGGGTGATGCGCACACTGCAAAATATACTCTTAGATGATCACGACAAAGCAACCTTGATTGTTTCACACGGGGGTGTTTTTGATGCACTGCAGAAATATCTTGGATTGCCAAAGTTTTACTTACCACTCGCAACGCCTGTGCTTATTTATCCTTGTCACGTGGCAAACAGGTGGAAACTCTGCGTCATGAGCGATCCATTTATTCAAACCCTTGATATGCCCACACTTGTTTCCCGAAAGAATGCAAAAATTCTCTCACTTGTCATATGTAACTCGGCTCAAAAGAGTCATTGCTAAATCCTTGATGAACGAATATGGTGACGAAAAAATATTTTCTTGACTGCAGGGGATAATTTCAATGCACAAACAACTTAATTCACTTATTATTTCCGGTGCCGTGGTCCTATCGGCGTTCCTTATCAGCGCAGGAATGCGGGAAGCATTTAGCCGCACCAGGAGCGGAATTGATGTAAAGGGTTACGCTGAAAAAACGATTGATTCTGATGTAATCAAGTGGAAGTTTCGGGCTGTTGGTCAGGGCAAAACCCTTGCACAGGCTCACCATCAGCTTCAAGAATATGCTGATGCCATACGCCAACACCTCAACGATCAAGGAATTCTCAGCAATGCAACTTGGGAAAGCCCTCTCTATACCTCATCTGAAAAAAAATATATCACCATCAAGGACATGGATAAAGAAACCCGCCAAACTGCAGTGGAAAAATATGAGGCACGCAAGGAGTTCACAGTCACCTCAACAGAGATTGATAAAATTGAAAAAGCCTCAAAAAGTATTGACGACCTCGTTGGAAAAAACATCAACCTGCGCACCCTTACAATCGAGTATTTCGCAAACACACTTAATGCCGCAAAAAGTGAACTATTAAGCCTTGCGACCCGCAACGCTTACGAAAGGGCGCAAACGCTAGCTAATGCATCACACAGCAAAATCAAAGGTATTTTGAAGGCTCGGCAGGGTGTGTTTCAAATTACCCCTGAATATTCCACAGAGAGCTCTGACAATGGATACTTTGATACATCATCACGACGCAAAACAGTTAAAGCAATTGCCGCCATTACTTTTGATATTGGTGAGTAGGATAATTTCAAGAAACGCCGTTTTTCTTTTCATTTATTGATCTCACTCACCTATGGACGACTGTCGTAGCCAGCCAATCCAAATGGTTGGGTGTTACCTTAATCTAGGGCGTTGACTTTTGAAAAAAGACGGCCTCTGCCGAGGGCATGTTCGCACGGATCTCACACCATCACCCTAATACGGACTTGGTAATTTGTCACTATCGGCCAAATCACTAAACTTAGTGAGAGACCCCTCAAAGTGCACCTTAACAATACCAATGGGTCCGTGACGTTGTTTTGCAACAATGACTTCCGCTTTCTTAAAGACTGCTTCCATCCGCGCTTGCCACTCTCTGTGTTTTTCCGTACCTTCTGGTGGTTCTTTACGTGACTCATAATATTCCTCACGATACACAAACATAACAACGTCAGCATCTTGTTCAATCGATCCAGATTCTCGCAAATCAGAAAGCTGGGGACGCTTATCATCGCGTTGCTCAACGGCGCGAGAAAGTTGCGATAATGCCAACACAGGAACGTTGAGTTCTTTTGCAATTGCCTTAAGGCCTCTGGTAATCTCAGAAAGTTCCTGCACACGATTATCGGATTTTGATCCCCCACCATGCAACAGCTGTAAATAATCAACAACAACCATTCCGATATTATGTTTGCGCTTGAGGCGGCGCGCCCGCGTACGCAGGGCAGATATACTCAAAGCGGGAGTGTCATCAATGAACAATGGTAGGCCTGCAAGCTCTCTACTTACACGCACAAAGTTGGGGAAATCCTCGTTACGCAAGGCTCCTCTGCGAATTTTATCCGATGAAATTTTTGCTTCTTGCCCCAATAGTCGTGTTGCTAATTGTTCGGCAGACATTTCCAATGAGAAAAAGGCCACCCCAGCGGATTGATCAGCATGCGCACGCAAAGCACTGCGGGCAGCATTGAAGGCAAAATTCGTGGCCAAGGCTGTTTTCCCCATGGACGGGCGACCAGCCAAAATAATCAAATCAGAAGGATGTAATCCTCCCAGCATCTGATCAATATCACGCAAGCCTGTCGTAACCCCCACCACGGAACCATCCCGCTTGTAGGCTATTTCAGCGGTGTTAATAGCCTCAATTAACGCTGCATGAAACGTCACGGCCGAGCGCTCAGAATCTCCTGATGTTGCAAGCTCAAAGAGCTTATGTTCTGTTTGCTCAATTAACTGAACCGCCCCCTCTTCAATGGTGAAACTTCGCGCCTTGTTAACCATTGTTTCCCCAACATCAATCAACTGACGACGCAAATAGCTATCACGGATGACACGCGCATACTCTTCCGCATTCACAATAGAAACAACATTTTCAACCAAATTAATGAGAAAGCGGCGCACACTTCCCTCAGCATCTTCTTCGGTTAAATTCTCCGCCAAATATTTATTCAACGTAATCGGGTCAGCCACATGGCCTTTCTCAATGAGATGTCTAATCGCCCGATACATCTCACCGTGAAAGCTCTCACTAAACGACTCGGGCTGGAGAATATCCCCAACACGTTCATAAATAGTATTATTACGCAAGAGCGCGCTTAAGAGAGCCTGTTCCGCCTCCAGATTATGTGGAATGGTTTTCGCATTCACTCCCGCCGTCAAAAAATTGTTTACCTTTTCTACTTCAGACATAGAAGAGTCCCCAAGAACATGATAGGTTCAAAATATTGCCACATTATGTTGTTATTATTCGCATACACTACCAAAGGTCAATGATAAAATCATGAAGAACCAGATAATTTCTCCAAAGTTTATTGCTACTTTATTTTCGATTTTATGGTCTTTAATTTATACAATAAACGTGACAATTACTAAATTCATTGATTGTGACTTAGATAATACGGTGATTGTTTTTTGGCGCAGTTTTTTTGGGTTATTGCTCTTTCTGCCAGTAATCATTAACAAGGGACCAGTTGTTTTTAAAACACAACACCCTTGGCAGCATTTCGTTCGGGCATTTTTTTTAACGGCGGCGATCTGGTTCACATACAAGTCGTATCGATTTCTTCCCTTGACGTTTGCCACAAGTATTGGATTTACATCACCGCTCATTATGGCCTTGCTTTCTATTTTTATTCTTGGCGAAAAAGTGTCACCCCAACGATGGGTCATTATTTTGATTGGATATGTGGGTGTTCTGGTCATCGTGCGACCAGGCATTATTGCGGTTAATAAATATGTGATTATGGCCATTCTTGCTAACATAACTGCCGGTTTGTCTCTTATTCTTGTGCGCTACTTATCAAGCCATGACAAAACATCCACCATTTTATTCTATGCGCACTTAGGCACATTTGTTTTTGCAAGCATTCTGGTGATCTACGATTGGCAACCCATTGCCACCGGAGAAGTGCACAAAATTGCCGTTATGTCATTGTGTGGTTTAACAGCACAATACTTGTACGCAACCGCCGTGAAGTATGCTGAGGCGTCGTATGTGTCCCCTTTTGAGTACCTTCGTATTATTTTTGCGGTTCCCCTTGCTGTCATCTTTTTCAATGAAACCATAGATTTGTGGGTCATTGGCGGCACCACCATCATTATCGCAAGTACATGGGTTCTTAGTCGGATGTCACAGGTAAAAGGTGCTGTCTAAAAGCTGGATCAGGTTGTCTCAGGTATAATTTATCAAGAAAAATTCCTCTTCTAGGGAAACACGGGGACATCCTTCATCATCAAAGTAGCAGTGTTGCTCCCTGATATCCACGGGCGCATGTATACGCCTATCATATTCCGCACAAGCAGGGGAAAAGAGAGTGGACGGCTAACAAACCCTACCTGCACATCCGTGGTCTCTACCTTCATAAGTGCAGCACACTTTTTAAGCGCAGCCACATATCCACCCGTTGAGTCAATGAGTTTATTTTTTCTAGCTGTACTTCCTAACCACACACGTCCTTTCGCGATAGTCTCTACGTAATTATGCTCAAGATTACGGGACGTCGCAACACGATCAACAAATCGTGCATAAAGATCTTCTGCGATTGTGTCTATTTTTTCAAGCGTTTGGGGCGCAAATCCCTCTGTACTGGCAAAGGCCCCGGCTCCTTCATGTGACTTAACGGTGCCCCAGCGAACCCCGAGATAATCCCAAAGATCAGTCAACTCAAACTTACCCATCAAGACACCGATGGATCCAGTAAGTGTTCCAGGTAGTGCCACAATATGTTTTGCGGCAGTGGCGATCCAGTACCCCCCTGATCCTGCCACATTTCCTAACAAAGCAACCACAGGAATATCCTTTGCAAATGCAGCTATTTGCCGGTGTATCATCTCAGAGGCAAGGGGATCACCTCCTGGACTATCAATATGCAAAATGACAGCATCGGGTTTCTTCTTTCGCGCCTGCTTTAGTGCCTGCTGGACATAACGTGGTGTCAAATCTGATGCCTGGGATGAGTCGCTGGAACCCAAAGATATTTGGCCATGCAGGGCAACAACAATAATCTTTTTTTTCTCTGTTGTGACGTTAGTGACCGTTTTTTTCACATCCGATAAATCATTCGGCACATCCATGAGGCGGGTGTATTCTTTCACTGATAAAATATTCTGAATTTTATACCGCTCCTTAATAAGAGGACGAATTTCATCGTGGTACAAAAGTTTATCTATATACCCCGACTTTAACGCATCGCGGTCCGTTAAGGGGACTTCTTCAAGAATACGATTGGCCTCAACGAAACTGAGAGAACGGCCCTGCGATATGCCCATTACCAGCTGACGCGAAAGACCATCTACGTGATCTTTCATGACTTCACGCGCTTCTGGACTTAATGCATTGTGCGTAAACATTTCAGGGTAATTCTTGTACTCTTTTTTCGCAATAAAATGGGGGGTTACTTTAATTTTTGTAAGGGCCTCACGAACGCGTGGCACCTGCATCATAAGCCCTGTTGGTGCAAATTCTCCAAAGTGATGCATCCAGATTTCATCCGATATGCTTGCAAGGTAATAGTGGAATGTTGATGCACTGCCCCCAAAGGCAAACTTATCTGCATACGTTACCACCCATTTTTTGGCTTTTTTAAAACGGGCAAGGGCTTTGCGCAATTCTTGGCACTCTGCCACACCAAGGACGCCATCATCGATTTTAACATAGGCTCCCTTAATGCGAGGATCCTCCACAGCCCGGCGCAACCCCTCAAGAGCGCTCACAAAGGTAAAGCGCTCACCGCTAACGAGCGCCTCTTGTAGGTCGGGCATTGCAGCACCCATCAAGGCATCATTCACGACAACCTCCAAAACGGTTGCATCTTCAATGCCTTTGCTTAAAGCACCAGGGGAAATATCTCCTTTAAAAATACTCTGAAAAAGAATAGTTCCTGCAATAGCCACAACACTAAAAACAAACCCCACCAGAAGCAAACCAACCTTAATGGCACCCACGGCAAACCATAGAATAGGACCAAACATGCGCAAGGGCTGGACGACAAGATTCCAAAACAAGGTAACAAATGACTCGAACCAGGTTTTGGATGCGTTGCCTTTGGCTGGGGATGATTTTACCTTAGCACTCAGTTTTTTTGTGAATATTTTTAGCATTGTATATGTTTTTATTCCTTTGCGTCTGAGGCTTTCATCCCCATAATATTATATCCAGCATCCACGTAGTGGATTTCTCCCGTTACCCCGTGCGAAAGATCACTGAGGAAGTATACACCAGTTCCGCCTAAATCTTGTAAGGAAACATTTCGGCGCAAGGGGGCATTCTCTTTGTTCCAATTTAACATCTTTACCAAATCACCAATCCCAGAAGCAGCCAACGTGCGCACAGGTCCGGCAGAAATCGCATTCACACGAATGTTTTTCGGGCCCAAATCTGCCGCAAGATACCGAACACTTGCCTCAAGAGCAGCCTTCGCAACACCCATGACATTATAATTTGGAAGAACCTTTTCTGCCCCATAGTAACTCAATGTAATGATACTCCCACCCTCAGACATATAGGGTGCAGCCGCTGCCGCAACAGCTGTCAGCGAATAACATGAGATGTCCATCGCCTGAAGAAACTGGACACGGGTTGTATCAACATAGCGCCCACGCAAGGCATCACGATCGGCGAATGCAATGGCATGGACCACAAAATCCAACGAGCCCCATGCCTTACCAAGGGTGGCAAAAACATCAGTGATTAAAGAGTCATCAGAAACATCGCAGGGAAGAACGTGTGTTGCACCTACCGACTGTGCCAAGGGTTCTACGCGTTTCTTCAGTACATCTCCTTGATAGGTAAAGGCAAGCTCCGCCCCGTGAGCATGCAGCGCCTGAGCGATCCCCCATGCAATCGAGTTGCTGTTCGCAACCCCCATGATAATTCCTTTTTTTCCTGTCATTAACTGCGTCATATTATATCCTTGTGATATTCAAAAAAGCACATTGATAATAACGGAGTCGGCATAAAAGGCAATTCTTTCCAGTGTTTTTTGCCGCCACGGTGCCTTGCAATTCCCTCAGAGCCAGACTACATTATGCAGGAATGCTCATCAAAAAAACCATGAAACTCCTACTTTATCTCTTTTTTCTTACAGAAGTTCTTTGGGCAACAAGTTTTAGTAATGATGTTATTGCAAACGTTCGCAAGGGCGTTGTCAGTATTTCCACGCGCGTACTTAAATCCGCCTATAGTACCGCTCAAGAATCACACGGATCAGGCTTTATTGCCGATAAAAAACGCGGCCTGATCATCACAAATCGTCATGTGGTTGCCTCAGCTTCACTCGGTAAGCATGAGGTCACCTTTCATAATGGGAAACAGGTGGACGCCACTATCTACTACTATGACCCCATCTATGACTTTGCGCTCCTAAAAGTTGACCCTCGCCACATTCCCAAAGAGGCCCGACAATTAGCCTTACATCCCGAGGGAGCCAAAAGAGATGTCGATGTTTTTTTGATTGGAAAAAATGCTGGTCAGGATTTTTCCTTTCAAGTAGGGCGCGTCACAAGCATGGACGAAACAGATGGGTACATTCAGTGTCAGGCCATGCGCATAAGCGTTAATACGCGTGGAGGAAGCAGTGGTTCTGCTGTATGCGACGCCTCAGGACGTGTCATTGGCCTCAATCACTCTGGAACCGCCGATAGCCACGCTCTTGCTTTATCAGCAGGATATATCAAGCCTGTTTTGACTCATATCCAAGAAAAAGGAACGTATACTCGTCAATCTACAGGTGCGGAGTTTACATATTACTATCTTGATCGCGCCGTCAAGTATGATGCTTTTCCAACGGATATCGCCCGTGAATATGAGCGCAACTATCCTGAGTCTCAAAATAAAGTGATTGTTGTGCAAGGAACGCGCTATAAATCCCCCGCAGCCAAGGTATTGCGTCCCGGGGATATCATTTTAAAAGTCAATGGGCAAGAAACAGGATCCAATATTTGGATGATCGAAAATGCCTGTCAGGAAGGAAAGGGTGCTGTTACGTTCACTCTTGTGCGCCACGGAAAAATTCATACACTCACTGTTGGTCTTTATAGTGTCGAAGAGAACAAAATTAAACGCCTTTTTTCCTTTGCGGGGGGAGTTTTTTACGAAGCCGATGAGGGTACGCGCGCACGCCTGGGCATTGCGCCGCGCACACTTCTTTTGACCAACATCCAACCAGGTGGAGGGCTTCACCAAAAGTTCGAATCTCTTATGTGGGAGAAGGCGCCTCAATTCATTTGCATCCGACGCATTAATAATATTGGTGTAAAGTCTCTTGATGATTTTATTGGTGTTATCAAAACATTTGCATTCGGTGATCGTTTTAGCATCCACTATAAAAACTTTGGTGCGTGGGTGGGTTATAACGGAGAACTCCGCCATTCGCGTCCTCTCCTGGCTGCAGAGGGGGATTTATATCCAAGCGATGGTCCCCCCCTTATTCATGAGCTCAATACAAAAACACACGTGTGGGAGACCAAAAATCTGTGGAAAGATACACCCAGGCACTAGGCATAAAACCAGCTCGTGTGGGCCACATTGAGGATTGACGAAAAGACAAGGAAACGTCATACCTGAGAGGAAAAAATACTGGAGTCATTATGAAAAATTTATTACGCCTCATTATAGTGGGGCTTCTAAGTGGATGTGCCGGGAACGTGGATAAAACAGGCGGAACCCCCCAAACAACGGATGACGTTCGCGAAGCAGCAGCGGGAAACTTTCTGGGAAAAGGCATTACCATTGGGGGCAGTCGTGAGTATAATGGTGGTGAGAACGCCTATCTTGGTATAAACAGTTACTTATGGCAAGCATCGTTAGATGCTGTTCAGGCTTTTCCTCTGCGATCAGCAGATTCCAATGGTGGCATGATTATTACCGAATGGCAAACACCTCCTGAGTCTTCAAACGAACGCCTGAAGGTAGATATCCATATCTTGGGCAAAAAGCTTACACCCGCAAACTTGCGGGTGCGTGTATTCCGGCAAACACGGCAACCTAAAAGTGGTTCATCGTGGACGGATGTGCCTATTGATAAAAGCACCAACCGAAGCATGGAAGATACGATTCTCACCAATGCGCGTAAACTACGTATCCAAGCACTTGGGGGATAATTGTGATGGCTGGAACGGTTTATACACCTAGAGCTATTGAAAAAAAATGGCAGGCTCTCTGGGAAAAGGAAAACACCTACAAAACCACAGATAGAAACAATGCTGAGAAATTTTATGTGCTGGAAATGTTTCCCTATCCCTCAGGCAAGCTTCACATGGGGCACGTCCGTAACTATATGTTAGGAGATGTGCTGGCTCGTTTCAAACGCGCTCATGGTTATGACGTTCTACATCCTATGGGATGGGATGCCTTTGGGCTTCCAGCTGAGAATGCTGCTATGGAGCATGGGGAACACCCGCGCGTGTGGACCTATCAAAATATAGCGATTATGCGAGATCAGTTCAAATCTTTAGGTTTTTCTTTTGACTGGGATAAAGAAATTGCCTCTTGTCATCCAGGATATTATGGTCTGGAGCAAAAAATTTTTCTGAGACTCTATCAAAAGGGTCTTATTTACCGTAAAGAGGCTACCGTTAATTGGGATCCTGTGGAAAATACAGTCCTTGCTAATGAACAAGTCATTGATGGCAAGGGATGGCGGTCCGGTGCGCTCATTGAGCGAAAAACACTCAACCAGTGGTTCGTGAACATTACAGCCTACGCCGACGAATTACTTGCTGATTTGGAGACGCTGACGGGTTGGCCAGAAAAAGTTCGCACTATGCAGCGCAACTGGATTGGGAAATCAACCGGTGCACGCATTGCCTTTCAACACTGTGGTGCACCAGAAAAATCCATTGATGTTTTCACAACACGGCCTGATACAATTTTTGGTGCTTCTTTTATAGCCCTTGCGCCTACGCATCCTCTTTCTTTAACGCTTGCCCAAAACAATCCACAAATTGCCACATTTATTACACACTGCGCACGCCTTGGCACAGCCCAAGAAAACATTGATAAAGCAGAAAAAGAAGGCGTGGATACAGGCATACGGGTTTTTAATCCCCTCAACCCCACGCAAGAAATTCCAGTATACGTGGCAAATTTCGTATTAATGGGATACGGAACTGGGGCGATTTTTGGGTGTCCTGCCCACGATCAACGTGACATGGACTTTGCCCGTAAATATGCATTACCCATTCGCCCCGTCATTGATCCTGATGCACAGGGACGTTCAGCGACCCCTTATAACCCTGACTGTGCCTACACAGGCGGGGGAACAATCATAAATTCAGATTTTCTTAATGGTCTTTCGTGCGCAGAAGCCAAAGAAAAAGTGATAGATGCGCTCAAAGAAACAAACACTGGATTTTTTGAAACTACGTATCGCTTGCGCGATTGGGGGGTTTCACGACAACGTTATTGGGGATGCCCCATTCCCTTCATTCACTGTGAAAGCTGTGGGATTATTCCTGTTCCCGAAGAGCAGTTACCTGTTATCCTCCCTGACGATGTGACATTTAATTTACCCGGGAATCCTTTAGAGAATCACCCAACCTGGAAAAACACCACTTGCCCTAACTGCGCACAACCTGCACAACGGGAAACAGACACGTTGGATACTTTCTTTGAATCCTCGTGGTATTTTGCACGCTTTTGTGACACACGCACCTTGGATGTCATCAACACGGATGCTTGTAATCGTCTCATGCCTGTGGATCAATATATTGGGGGGGTGGAGCATGCAATCTTACATCTTCTCTACGCACGTTTTTTCACTAAGGCCTTGCGTGATTGTGGATTTTTCTCCATTGATGAGCCCTTCCGCGGTCTTCTAACCCAGGGTATGGTGTGCCATGAAAGCTATCGCCATTCAAGCGGTGCCTGGCTCAAACCCGAGGAGGTCTCTACAACAACCGGAGGGAGTGTTATCTGTAAAGCAGATAACACTCCTGTGGTTGTCGGGCGATCAGAAAAAATGAGTAAATCCAAGAAAAATGTTGTTGATCCTGAGGCAATCATGAAGGATTACGGCGTTGATACCACACGGCTTTTTACGATTTCAGATAGTCCACCTGAACGTGACTTTGAGTGGTCAGAGACGGGATTGCAGGGAACATGGAAGTTCCTTAACCGGTTTTGGCGTGTTCTTATGGAAACGCATCCTATTGCTGCCTCGCTCGCGTCCCCTCAACCCGATGCATTCCTTAAGCGCTTGCATCAATTGCTTCAAAAAGCAACGGATAGCATTGCTGCCATTCACCTCAATCTTTACGTGGCAAGCCTACGTGAAATGATTACAGTGATGGATGAGGCGCTACAAAGTAAGGCCAGCGCACACACACTGAATGCAATGCGGCGCATCATTCTTGGGGCTTCTCATCCTGCGATTCCTCATATAACGGCAGAACTATGGCAGATTTTTGGATACGATGGAGCACTTCACGATACCCCATGGCCCTCCATCGATGCCTCCTTAGTAATCCCAGACACCATTACATATGGTGTGCAAGTGAATGGAAAACTACGAGGAACATTAGATGTAGCTATCGAAACTCCCGATCATGATGTGACAGAACGTGCCCTACAGTTGGATAATGTCAAACGCCTTATCCAAAATCATACGATCAAAAAGATTATTTTTGTACCTAAAAGGATTATCAACATTGTTATTATTCCTGCATAGATTTACATATATATGTGTACTCTGCCTCATGAGTGGATGCAGCGTAACCCCCCTCAATAATATTACGTTCACGGAAGGGGGAGACCTTGGTCATCTTGATATTTATGTGGGGCCCATTCCTGAAAAGCAGGGTGTTTTATTGCGTCAACATTTAGAGATGCATTTCACCCAAGGGAAAAGGGACAAAAATTCTCGCTATCACCTGCTCGTCATTTTTCAAGATAGTGAACGCGGTATCGGAATTTCATCCAAAAATACGGATTCACGCAAGGAAATAGAAGGACGAGCAAGCTTCCGTCTTCTTGATCACAAAGCCGGCGTAACTGTCTGTCAGGGTAGTGCTCTTTTGCACGGTGCTTACTCTGTAAGTGGCCACACAACATTCTCGGCATACGCAACGCACATTGCCCAGCGCGATACCAAAGAAAAAATTCTTGCACCGCTGGCAGAGGATATTGCCCATCAAATTCGTGTGCATTTTTCCCACGAGAGGTCTCTTACAAACGTTTCTGATGGGGTTAAATGAAAATCAATGCCCAAAAACTCTGTTCGTTTTTAACGTCACCTTACTCAGGGCGTCTTTTGGTTATCTACGGTCCTCATGGAACCTTGAATAATGCACTTGCTACTGCCATTGCATACGGGGTTTCCGATGCACGTGGTCTTTCTGTAGCATTTCCGGATACACTAACGCCATCACTCCTGCGCACCTACATGGAAGGGGCCTCTACACTTTTTCCAGAAAACACTACTAAGGCACTGCCCTTGATAGGAGGCGTAAAAGATACGGACACACCGACACTGCTCGAAGCAATCACGCAAACACCAACGTCTGAGGTTCCTCTTATTTGTGCTTCAGATACCCTCAATACGCGCTCAAAACTAGTAAAACATGCAAATGATTCTTCGATTTTTCATGCTGCGGGTGTCTACGATTCAACACCTGATATGCGACGCCTATTGCTTTCGGTGTTTGCTCGCCACCACCACATGTTCATTCCAGAGAAGATTCTTCTTTTCATCGCCAACCATACCAATGAAGAATGTAATTTCGAGGATCTTGCGAAAAAAATTGGTCTTTTTGTGCATGGGAACAAAGAGGTGAGACCCTCAGAAATCACAACCCTTATTGGTAGTCTTTCTACTGATGTATCGGATCTTGTCTGGGGATTTTTTGAAAAATCCCCCAACCGCTTCGCTCTCCTCAATGATCACCTTCTTACAACTGCCACAGCCATGTCTTTCATTCGACAAACACTTCACATTACCAAACAACTACTGAGTGTGCAGGAACAAATACAAGCCGGGAAATCCCTTGAAGCCGCTATATCACTTCTAAATCCCCCAGTATTGTTTACAATCAAACCCCGTTTTGAACGACTCTGCCGGACGTACACAGCACTTGAGCTGCTCAAAATCCTCAGTATGTTAAATTACCTTGAAGTTCAAGCAAAGTGTGCACCGGACATATTACTCACAGAGTGCACTGACGCCTTTCTTAAGGCTTAAAACTCATCTTTATTTTCAGCTGAGAACATCTGCATAAACCCGCAAGGTCATCTGTGCCATGCGTTCTTCGGCATAATTTTCAACAATGTGCTTACGAACGTTACGGGAATACTGTGCACGCTTATCGGGCGACATGCGCTCAAATGCATTCACAGCGTGTACTAAGGCCTGTGGATCGTGAGGAGGAACAAGAACACCATACAGCCCATTACGGGTTTGCTCTAAGGATCCGCCATGATTAGTTCCTATATAGGGCCTTCCCATGGCTAGTGCTTCTGTTGTAATACGCCCGAAAGCTTCTGGATCGGTGGAGCATGAAAAAACAATATCAGCAGCAGCATAGGCCACAACTAAATCATCAAGCTTTGTCACAAATATCACAGGCATTGTAAGTTTTGATGCTTTCTTTTTAAGTGTCTCTGCATACCCTTTGCGGCCCTGGTGATCACCGGCGATCACTACAGCAAAAACATCAGGATTAAGGCTTTTGGCTGCCTCAAGAAGAACATGATGCCCCTTCAGTGCCGTCAGACGCCCAGGAAGAAAGAGAATTTTACGAAACCGTTGGATATTATGATTGGCATAAAAAGCATCGATATCTGCAGTGGAAACACGCTCAGGATCAAAGTGATGCACATCAATTCCTGCTGGAATACAAGCAATGCGGGGATTCAGATGAGCAAATGTCTTACGAATATGCCTCGCGACAAATTCAGAGATCGCAATCACATACACCCCACGCACCATGATAGAGTTATATAAGGCCTTGAGACTATTGGTTTGATTGTAAACGCCGTGAAAGCTTGTCATAAAAGGAAGACGTAAGAGCTTGCAGGCAAAATAGCAGGACCACGCCGGTGCGCGCGAGCGTGCATGTACCAAGCTAATTTTATGTTTTTTGATAACGCGCATAAGAGAAAATATGTTTCTCATAATATGCCAAGGGGTACGACGGTGAAGATTAGGAATACAAATATGATTCTGACCGAGTTCTCCTGCGAGCCTTCCCCCACTACTGGCCACAAAAAACCGGTTGTTTTGACCGGCAAGTGCTATGAGTTGCTTGGTAGTTTGAATCGTTACCCGTTCGAGGCCACCCGTTTCAAGAGCAGGAACAACTTGCAAGATACGTTTCTTTTTCATCAATATACGCTGAATGACCCGTATGCATCATCAGGCAGAATGCCCCAAACATCAAGATCAAAGTAAAAACAATCTTACTAAAATAAAAGCATGGTATGTGTTCCGGATGATCACAGAATATTCTGTAAAATATTTTTATTCCTATGGCTGTAAAAAATCTGCAAAGAAATAGATCTTCTCAAAAAAGCCATCGCCTGCGTATAAACACCAAAGAGAAAAACAAGCAGAATGTCCGGTCCTTCATCGAAAAAGGATACCATGAAAGATTCACAGCCATTGTTCTTGACCACACAAAGCAAGAGAAGATTTTTTATGTATCAACAGCTATTATTTACTACGCAACATTCTCATCCTACGGACCCAAGGAAACACAAAAGAATATGACTCAATCACCACATCGGCAAAAAAAGAGTCCTCCTATTCGCCTGCGTATGAACAATTACCTGTCATTTTCTTCAATACAATAGAACCTGTTCTAGGTGTTATGCCAAAGCCGCATCGTCATTTGTTTTCACTGAGGCTTGTTTGACAACACTCACCATGGCCGGGCGTAGAAGTCTCTCCTGAATCGTATATCCCGTCTGCATAACCATCGCAACAGTGCCTGGTGTTTTCGTCGCATCTTCTACTTCCATGACCGCTTGGTGAATATGAGCATCAAATGATTGATTCAGGGCGTCAACAGGCTTAATGTTGAATTTTTCAAAAATAGACAACAGTTGCTTTTGGGTCATTTCAACTCCTTCCCGCACAGGTGCTGGAGAATCACTCAGACTTTGTAGTGCACGCTCAAGATTATCCGCAACCGCTAACATTTCTCGAGCGAACCCAGTCATCCCAAATTTCAGGGCATCCTCTTTTTCCTTTAGCGCACGTTTGCGGACATTCTCAGCCTCGGCAAGGGCGCGCATAAGCTGATTGCGCAATTGTTCTACCTCCTCCTCGGAGGATTTTTCTGAGTCAAGACAAGCACTCGCGGATGATTGCTCATCCGTGTTTTCAGCAATGTCATCTCCGTGAGAAAGTGTTGCATCCTCTGTCTGGAGGTCCGCCGGTTCCTGTTTGTGTGTATCGTTCATCAAAAACTCCTTTTATTTGTGGGGGCGCGCAGGCCCTTTTTGTGGTTAATTAAAAACCTGAGATAAAAACCTTGCGGTATAGTTGATCATCGGAATTACTTTGCTGTAATTTAAAGCCGTAGGCCCTATCACACCAATCGTTCCCAGGATAATCCCTTGAGAGTTTGTATAGGGTGATATAACCATGGCACTTTCACTGTGGGCAAAAAGAGGATTCTCCGCCCCAATGAAAATCTGAATACCGCGGGCTTGTACAGCAGCTTCCATTAGCATCGACAGATTCTCATGATTTTCAAGAGAAATAAGAAGCTGGCGCATATGGCCCAAATCTTTTTCAATCGTCCGATCGTTTATAAGGTTAGCAGCCCCACGCACAATCAACTGTTTGCGTCTATTCTTCGTATGAATAATTTCCAGACCCTTGGCAATGAGATCTTGCGTAAGGGCATCAAGCGAACTCTGGTCTTGGCGGAAGCGCTCTTGAATACCAGAAAAAATAGCAGAAAGTGTTTGGCCCTGGGTTTGGTGATTAATAAAATTTTCTGCTTGCTGAAGGATATTCATATCAATGGTTGTTGTCGTCTCAAGAATTCTGTTTTCAATGCGCCCATCTTGAAACATTAAAACCATCAAAAGGCGGAAATCAGAAAGGGGAACAAACTTAATGTTATCGACTGTTTCATTCACTTGTGGAGCACTGATAATACCCGCACACTGACTAAGGTGCGAAAGTGTTGAAGAAACCTGCTTGAGTTTCTCATCAAGCGATCCGGCACGGTCAACGGTGCGTATTTGCTGGGTAATTCTTTCTTTTTCATCCCCTGTCATATCTTGAATTTCCATGATATGACGCACAAAAAACCGCAGACCCTCTTCTGTGGGAAGGCGCCCTGCTGATTTATGAGGCGCATATAAATACCCCTGCTGTTCAAGATCACTCATCACATTACGGAGTGTTGCTGAAGAAAGCGAAATATCATTCCTCTGTGCTAAGGTTTGCGACCCCACTGGCACACCCGAGTCCCAATAGGACTCGATGACATAGGACAGTATCTGTCGCTCCCTCGGTGTTAAATGATGGGTCATGTGTGTTGTATGTGCGTGTCTACTATAATTAAATGATCCTCTTGCAGGAAAAAATCAACTTTTTATACACAAGTCCGCAAGATTTAGCTACGTTATAGCAAAATTAGGTTTCAAAAACAACACGGAGTTAAACAATGAGACAGAATTCCCGCAAATTTAATGAGATGCGCCCCGTTGAGATTATTCCGGGGTTTAATCCGTATGCCGAGGGATCGTGCCTTATTAAAATGGGGAACACGCATGTCATTTGCACAGCAACCGTTGAGGAGAAAGTCCCCCCCTTCTTGCGAGGAAAGGGCGAAGGTTGGGTAACCGCAGAATATGGCATGCTCCCTCGGGCCACACAGCAGCGCGTTGATCGCGAGGCGGCAAAAGGAAAACCAACAGGACGAACCCAGGAAATACAACGCCTTATCGGACGGGCCTTACGGGCTGCTGTCGATATGAAAAAATTAGGTGAGCGACAGATTCGTCTTGACTGTGACGTAATCCAGGCAGATGGCGGAACGCGCACTGCCGCAATCACAGGATCATACGTAGCACTTTCTCTGGCTATTAGCACGCTCTTGGCAAAGAAAACTCTTGCCGAGACTCCGCTCATCCACCAAGTTGCAGCGATTTCCTGTGGGTTAGTAAAAGGCGCATGCGTCCTTGATCTTGACTATGAAGAAGATAGCAATGCCCAAGCCGATGCGAACTTCGTTTTGACAAGCGCAGGTGAAATCATTGAGATTCAAATGACAGCCGAGGAACAACCTTTTGCACAAGATACCCTAACCAAGATGATGGCTTTAGCCATCGCTGGAGCAAAAAACCTCTGTGATTGCCAAAATGCTTGTTTAAAAAAACATCGCGCCAATGATCTACAAAAACACTTTTCAACACTCTAGCCCTAACAAAATGACATCCCCTTTGCTATGATCAAAAAACGTATAGGCATTCCCTTTGGCTTTTGGCCTTTGCATATATATGAGCAGTGCAAAAACCATGCACGCATCCTGGCTATTGTTTCAAGTGACGCAAAAGCAAAAGAGCTCCAGCATGCCTTAGCACAAACGGTTTCAGACCACCGCATTATTTATATTCCTTCCTGGAATTGCCCGCCCTATGATCGCAAAGGTCCACGCAAAAGTATTCTAGCTGCACAAAACTATGCCCTCGAATTCCTGTCCCAACCTGACAAGCCCGAAATTGTAATCACATCGATACGTGGGGCTATGCAACTATATCCTCCTCTTTCTTCGGGGAAAAACCGTGTGCGCACTGTTTTCAAAAACCAGGATTTCCCTCAGAATGAATGGTTCTCATTTCTGGAAGAAGGTGGGTATTTGCGGGTAGATACAGTACGCGCGGAGGGCGAATATGCCCTACGGGGTGGAATTGTCGATATTTTTCCATTAAATGGAGATTGGCCTTTACGGATAGACTTATTTGATACACAGGTAGAAAAAATCTATCTTTTTGATCCCCACACACAACGGCGCACGGAGGAGATTACCCAGGCTGATATCCCTTCTGGGGGATCTTCTTTGACAGGAGATCAAAAGGAAAAAGCACAGCAACGATTTTGTGCATACTTTAAAGACTTGGGTTCTAATCATTCCCTTTACGAAGCCATCGGTACCCATAAACCGCATCCAGAGCTTGCCTTTTTGGGCGAAATATCTCACGGCACAATGCATTCTTTATTTGCACATGCACGGCCCTCACATATTGTAATGGATGGAGATTTATCAAAACAAAACCAGGATTTTTACGCAGAAGTATCCTCACATTATGAGGCACGTCTCAATGCAGCAGATGCATACGTTCTGCCCCCTGAAAAAATTTATATAGCCCCCTCTTTATTACAAAAAGAGCTCAGGGCTATTCCCGACATACAAATCTTAGATTCCCTGCTACAGGGAGGGAAATTTGACCCTAGCGAGCCACACTCCTTGGTACAGGCAGGCTACATCAGAGATGTGCGCCATCATGTCGGCGATAAAACTTCCGATTGCACACAGACCATCAAGACCTTAGTCGGCCACGTACACAAGGATAAACGCATTCTACACCTGAGTATTTCTTCTCCTGGAAACAAACAACGCCTTATAGACGTCCTCGGGGTTTTGGGTATTCACCCAAAACAAGGGCGTGGGGTTCGTGATTTTTTTACTCTCCCCTCCCAACACAACACTGTTCCTGCGAAACCCCTCGTTTATTTACAACCCTTACCGTACCTTCATGGGTGTGTTTTTGAGAGTCACGTCATTGTTCCTGACACAGACCTGCTGCCTGTCCCTACAAACGTACGCAAGCGATCTCCTGATGTTGATTTATTCATTTCAGAGGCTAATGCTTTGGCAGCAGGTGATTATATCGTGCACGAAGATCACGGCATTGGTCAGTTTCTAGGCCTTGAGGTGCTTGATATTTTGGGGGCTCCCCATGATTGTGTCGTGTTAACTTACCAACAAGGAGATAAGCTCTTTGTACCTGTTGAAAATATTGACATGCTTTCCCGTTATGGCAGTCAAGATGCTTCAGTTGTTCTTGATAAACTTGGCCATCAAACCTGGCAAAAGCGCAAAGAAGGGGTGCGGAAAGATTTGTTGGCAATCGCCCGCGATCTGATTAATGTTGCTGCGTCTCGTGAAGAAACGCCGGCACCCGCCTTTCCTACAGTAGGTTTGTACAATGAGGTAGTGGCCCGGTTCACGTATACACCCACACCTGATCAAGAAAAAGCCATCGCTGATGTAGAGGAAGATCTCTCTTCGGGAAAGTTAATGGATCGATTGATTTGCGGGGATGTTGGTTTTGGAAAAACAGAAGTAGCTATGCGCGCAGCAGCACAAGTTGCCGCACATGGCGCTCAAGTAGCCGTGGTTGTTCCAACCACTCTTCTTGCACGGCAACACTATGCAGGTTTTGTTGCCAGATTTGAAGGGTTACCCCTGGTTATTAAACAGCTATCTCGCTTTACAAAACCCTCTGAGGTAAACGCCATCAAGCAAGGTCTTCGCGATGGAAACGTTAATATTGTCATCGGCACGCATGGCCTATTGCACCAAAGTGTGACATTTCAAAATTTGGGACTTCTCATTGTTGACGAAGAACAACATTTTGGGGTCAAACAAAAAGAATCTCTGAAAAAAATAGCCACAGACTTACATGTGCTGACACTGACAGCCACACCCATTCCCCGCACGTTGCAAATGTCTTTAACGGGTGTGCGCGAACTCAGCATCATCGCAAGCCCTCCTATTGATCGTTTACCTGTCTATACGCAGGTCTCAGAAGATAAAACACCTGTTCTCACAGAAGCCCTCTTGCGGGAAAAATCCAGACAAGGCCTCAGTTTTATTGTATGTCCACGGCTAAAGGATTTGGATGATATGAAGGAGCGCATTGTTAAAATTGCACCTGATTTAACACTTGCTGTTGCCCATGGCCAAATGCATCGCAATGATCTTGATACAGTGATGACAGACTTTGCCGATCAAAAATTTGATGTTTTAATTGCGACGAATATTATCGAATCTGGTTTAGATATTCCGATAGCAAACACGCTTATTGTCCATCGCGCCGATATGTTTGGTCTTGCACAGCTTTACCAATTACGCGGGCGTGTGGGGCGTGGAAATGTACGTGGGTATGCGTACTTAACATACCCACAGCACACCATTCTGACGCAACAAGCGCGCCGCCGCCTAGAGGTTTTGGAAAGTCTTGATCAGTTAGGAGCTGGGTTTCAATTGGCAAGCTATGATCTTGATATTCGTGGCTGTGGTAATATTTTGGGAGAACAACAGTCAGGACATGTCCGGGAAGTTGGTATGGAAATGTATCAACAAATGCTTCAAGAAGCCCTGGCGGCACTCAAACAAAATCCTCAAGCGACGCACATACCTCGAGGAGAGTATTCCCAATCGCCACAAATCAATCTTGGATTTCCGGTCTTATTACCAGAATCATATGTGTCAGATCTTTCAACGCGCCTAGATTTATATCGTAGAAGCGCGCAGTGTACATCACCAGATGCACTGGATGATCTTCGTTATGAAATGATCGATCGCTTTGGGAAACTACCTGAAGAAGCAATCAACTTCTTTGAGGTGTTACACGTAAAGATTCGCTGCAAGGCCCTGGCGATTGCACGCGTCAATGTAGGAGACAAAGGTGTTGTTATTACATTCTACCCTAACGGAATCGAAAATCCTGACCGCTTGATTGCCTATATTCACCAGAATAATAAAACGGTAAAGCTACATCCTGATCAAAAACTCGTTTTTATCCGCTTGTGGAAAAGCGCATCCCAGCAATTACAAGGACTTAAGGAGATTCTCAACGCTTTACAAAAAGTGCTCTAACGTGGGGCGTACAGGTAGGTTTTCACCCAGCCACTTTTAGCCCCTCAAGAGGGACTTCTTGGGATAAATCCGGTAAATCCAGCGCTTTAATCAGGTTTCGTAACTCTTGGCGTGCCGCCACGTGTGAGGCGCTCAAAGGCTTATTGGCATCATGCATGTCCAACAATGTTAATCCTGACAGAAAAAGTTCACGAAAAATGACCCGCTCGGTGAATCCCTCTGCTACCCGAAAGCCAATGCGACCAGCAAGCGCTTCAAGCACCCGCGCCATTTCAATTTTATTCCGGGCTTGGATGTGCGACAGACGATTACGCAAAACAATCCAATCCATAACAGGCTGGTTTGAAGAAAGCCGCTGTTTCTTCTGATTCCACACTGCTTCAGCATAAGTACTGGGGCGCATCGAATCCCGTGCGCGATCTTTGTCATTGATCTCGATACGCACCAATAAATCCAAATCCACAAAACTATCATTCATAGGTGTGATGAGCGTATGAGCATGAGCATGAGAAAGACGCGACAGAAACGTATCATTTCCTGCCGTATCAATCACAATAAAATTATTTCCTGCAAGCATTTTTATTGTTTCGCTGAATCGGGCGCTTTCCTCCGACTCAGCATCTGCGCGTGCCGTTTGATCGCTGCGATGAATAGCAACATGTTCCGGCATAGGTAATGAAGGGTGATGGGCAAGAGCATGATTGCGTCGGTTATCAATATAGCGTGTAAGTGTTCCTTGACGAGCATCAACATCAATCGATCCAACTGTGTGTCCCTGCCGTAGTAATTGTACGATGATATGCATAGATATGGTGGATTTTCCGGTACCCCCCTTTTCATTTCCCAGTACAATTACATGCGGTTTACGTGGTGCCACTGATTTAATCCTGTTTATTGTATAGATTGAATCTATCTTTTATTTCGTTTCTTCGCAACCACTAGACATCCGCATTCATAGTTTTGCTCGATATTTGTGCTTCACTGCGGACTCAAGACGATGTTTTCCCACAAATCTTAGTGCACTGGTTGCCTGAATAGCCAGAGAAAGGAGAGCTGCGGTATAATTTTCGATACTATGAGCAAAGTACAATGTCTCATTTTTCCCTGATTGTGCGGGAATAAGAAGACCTTCGGGATGAGAGAACCCCCCAAAAAACATCCGGAGCAAAGGATCTTTATTCAATGCAACGATAGGATCCTTGGGATCATGTGCATGAATATAAGCACTCGCAAACTCTTTTGAGAACTGTTTGGCAGCGCGTGGACAAAGAATAGGCGGTGTTCCCGCAGTGCACACAAGAGGACGGGAAATAATCCCTCTTTTATAAAGGGCCCACGCAACAAGTTTTGCAACCCCCCCACCCATGCTATGCCCTGCAAACAAAGGAATAATTGTTTTTTCTTTTGTGGTTTTAAGGTCTTCCGCCAAAAGGGCAATAACAGATTCCGCCCGCACAACATAGCCACGATGTGCCCACCCATCAAAGTCAGGATCAGCAAGATACTTCCGCAAACTTTGTGTTGAAAATGAAATATTTGTCCAAGCATCGATCAGGCTTTCTTTGGGAGAACTAAGATCAAACCGACACCCACGAAAGGAAATAAGCTTGATTTCGTGGCTTTCTCCCACAGGACAGGTAACAATATGAGCACCCGTATCACAGGGGTCATGGGTCAAAAGCTTGATTGAAGCACCCATTTTCTCAAGTGACACTGTCGCAGAAAGACCCATTTCTCCTCCGTAGGGAAGATGCATAGCGCTTGTAGTAACTTGCGCAACAAAACTCGGTGTTACTACATGAAAAAGACCCTCAAATGTGTGTGTCGCCAGAAGCGCCGATGTAAGAATACTAAGAGCGTATAGCACTGCTGCTTTACGTGCTAAAAATAACTGTGTGAGTACCATAAATACCTGTTACTAAGGTTTTATATTCAGAAGAAAAGATAGCAAATGTATCGTTTTCAAAGTACCGTATTCATTTCAGGGGCGTTTACGAAAGAGAGCCACACTCGCAATACTCGCCAAAAAAGCAATTACAGCAATCAACAATGTAGCAACAGCATTAATTTTGGGTGTTACACCCGTACGAATTTGAGAAAAAACCTCAACGGACAGGGTTGTTGCTCCGGGTCCGGTAAGAAAGCTTGCGAGAATAACGTCATCCAGGGAAAGCGTAAAAGCCAATAACCACCCAGAAAGCAACGAGGAGGCAATAACAGGAAGGGTAATTTTCCAAAAAACAGTTGTGGGAGTTGCTCCAAGATCGAGAGCTGCCTCTTCAAGATGGGCATCCACCTCCAAGAGTCGACCCCGCACAATGATCAAGACATACGCCATACCGACTGTTGCATGCGCTGTAATGACAGTGTGCATGCCAAGGGCTTGGGGCCACCCCAACCAAGCGTTCATTTGCACAAAAAGCAAGACAAGCCCCAAACCCAAAATAATATCAGGCAACAACACAGGAACATTTACTAAAGAGGCGAATAAATCTCTCCCCTTAAATCGCCCAAAACGAACCAAAATAAAGGCACCCGTCGTTCCAAGAACAAGAGCAAGTGTCGCGCTTTGAAGGGCAATCCGCAGACTCACCCACAGCGCATCAAGAATGGAGCGATCCTGAAAAAGCGCATGATACCAAGTCAGTGAAAACCCTCCCCATACGCCAGGCGTGCGTGATTCACTAAAGGAAAAAATGATCACCATCGCAATCGGGAAGTACAAGAAAGCAAAACCCACCACTAGCATCAGCGTGTTTACAATACGACTGGTATGGGTCATCGCGCACTCCCTTCATCTGGCAGGTTTTCATACGGCTCTGTCTCTTTTGTAGTCAAGCGCTCTGCCAGAAATAAAGGGAAGAAAATAAGACACATCAGCACAATCGCAAGAGCCGATGCTTGGGGCCAATCAGAGCTACCAAAAAAGTTCATCCATAGGATTTTGCTTGTCATATACTCATCAATACCCCCAAGAAGCTCAGGAATGACATACTCTCCCATAACAGGGACAAAAACGATCAGACATCCCGCATAGACGCCGCGTAGGGAAAGTGGAAAGACAATCCTCCAAAAAGCCTTAAGGGGGCGACACCCGAGATCATAGGCGGCCTCAAGCAAAAGATAATCAATTTTGCATAAAGACACATAAAGAGGCAAAACCATAAAGGGCATATACGAATAAACAATCCCCAAGCACACCGCAAACAAGCTATTGTTTAGGTGAAGGGGTTCACGAATCATTCCCAACCAAAGAAGTGCATTGTTAATCGGCCCATGATCACCCAGGATACCAATCCAAGCATACACACGAATAAGAAAGGGTGTCCAAAAAGGAAGCATAACCCCTGTAATTAATAAAAATCGATAGCGTGGATCTGCGCGAGCTATTCCATAGGCAATAGGATAGCTGGCGAGTAAACAAAAAAATGTGGACAGCGTCGCTATTTTTAACGAACGGAGCAACGCCAAAGTATAGATAGGATCATTATAAAGGGTAAGATATTTGCTGATGTTAATTTGAATGACCAGGGTTTGACCAGACAACCAGCGTGCAAATCCTTTGATAGGGGGTACATCAAACCCTTCCTGCGTAAGACTAATTTCAAGTAGCGTCACCAAGGGAAGCAAAAGAAAAAGAAGAATCCACACAAAGGGGATAAGCATCAAAAGTTTTCGGTTAATGCGATATTTAGTCCAAAGGCGCTTCATGGTGCTCATCCTATTTGCTTAACCTGTGAGAATAATAGCACTGTGGTCATGCCAATGAAGGTATACTTCATCATTCCACGTAATGGGTCTTTCGGTTAAACGAACAAGATTAGGCTGTGTAGCAAGAACTGTTTTTCCAGAGGTCAGAAGGACATGATAAATTGAGATATCTCCTTGGTAGGCTATTTCTTTAACCGTCCCCTTGAGGTTATTATGTATCGGATCCGTGGTTTCTTTAGACATAAAGATTTTCTCCGGACGGATGGCAACACTTACATGAGCACCCGTAGGAATTGTTGCTGTATGGCTGACATAGAACTCTTGGGTAGAGTCATCACCCATCACCTTGACAAAGTCATGGCCATTTTCCGTTACGATTCCATCAAAAATGTTCATCCAACCAAAAAAATCGGCAACATAGCGTGAGTTTGGATACTCATAAATTTCATTGGGGGTGCCTACCTGGCGAATTTTTCCTTCTTCCATAATGCCCGCACGCGTCGACATCGTCATTGCTTCTTCTTGATCGTGGGTAACCATAATGAAAGTAACACCCACTTGTTCTTGAATGTTGACAAGTTCAAATTGGGTACTTTCACGCAGTTGGCGATCAAGTGCCGCCATTGGTTCATCCAGTAAAAGAAGCTTAGGGCGCTTCACAAGACTGCGCGCAAGAGCTACACGCTGCCGCTGTCCCCCAGAAAGTTGGTCTGGTTTACGGTGATGAAACCGATCCATATGGACAAGGCGAAGAGCGTCACGAACACGATCACTAATCTCGTCACGTGGGGTTCCCTCTTGCTTGAGTCCAAATGCAACATTTTGGGCAACGGTCATATGGGGAAAAAGCGCATATGATTGAAACATCATGTTCACGGGACGCTCAAAGGGCGGTCGGCGCGTTACATCCACACCATCAATATATATTTTTCCGGATGATGGCGTATCAAGGCCTGCCAAAATACGCAGAAGTGTTGTTTTCCCACATCCCGAGGGGCCAAGAAGAGAAAAAAACTCCTCCCGATAAATTGAAAGGGAGACATTGTTTAAAATAGGAAGCCCGTTAAAATCCTTTGAAACATCAACAATCTCAATATAAGGGCGGGCAGTTGGGTCTTGCCATGGTTCAAGTGTGTTTGGGCGTTGCATAGGAATACAATGAATAAATCTATTTATTAGCGAATTATTGATTCTAGCACAAGGGTTCTATCACTGTCTGGAAATAAGAGTGGAGTATAAAAAACCGAAGGCCGGGTACTTGCGTAACCGGCCAACAGTTTATTTTAGGGAGGCTATGTAAGAGAACTACCTCTCACAAGTGAGAACATACCCAATTTTTGCTGCACTCTTCAAGCGTTAATTTTTACTTATTAGTATGACTTATGAGCATGGGTAACCAAGGGCGGCGTTATTGCAGCCGTAGTCGTCGCGGATCTTTTGTAAACTTATTGTATATTCGTGCGTCAGCTGAATTATAAAGCGATTGATCTTCTGGTAAAATATAGGCACGCATAAGGATTACAAGTTCCGTTACTGTGCGTTGATCATCTTTCCCACGCAACACGTGGGAAAGCCCCGGAATAGGCGTGCGAGCATCAATGTTATCTGACCGCTCCTCCATAAGCCCTCCCAACACAACGACCTCTCCTGTGCGAATTTGAATGATTGAATCCATTTCACGCACCTGTACCTCCGGCACGGTTGAACTTCTTTGTCCTGACGTTAAAATCCCAACAGCAGGATCTTCGACTTCGTTGGTAATGCGGGTAATTGTGGGACGCAAACTCATCGTAATGCGCCCTGTTGAAATATCAACAGATGGCTGTACAGTCATAATAAGCCCCACAGGAATTGTGTGAACCTCACTGGATGCGCGTTCAATATCAGGGCGACTCAGCGAGCGAATTTCCCGTTGATAATTGACACGAAAGAAAACATGGTTAGTGGCCGCCTTTAAAACAGCCACATTATTATTCAAAACGGTTAGTCGGGGATTTGAAAGCGTACGGACAGTTCCAAACACATTAAGAAGCCTAACAAAGCCTGAAATATTACGCCCAAATCCCCCTAAAGAAAAAACATTCCGCGCCCCCAAAGGTCCTGGGGGGCGATATCCGCCGGGTTGGGCCAAATTACCCAGAGGAGCCCCCATAGCAACCTGCTTCTTGACGGAGTGCCAATCAATGCCCCCTTGAAATTTATCATTCAAATTAACCTCGATTATTTTCGCTTCAATAAGCACCTGAGCATTTGTCTGTTGGCGCAAAAGCGTTAAGTAGGAACTCACAAGATGATGTTGCTGATGACTCGCCGTAAGCGTTAAGATTCCAGCTTGCTTATGCACAGAATAGCGCACATCCCCTACATGGGAACCTTCGTGGGCTTTCCCCAGCGCTGATGTTTGCAAAAGTGATTGAAGGTTTGCGTCGAGTTCCTTCCAAAAATCAAGCGTGGTTTCTGCAGCTATTTTTGTACTTGATCCGCTTAAACCTCGAGAGGGTTGAGAGCCGGTGGTCACTTCGGATCCCCCATTGAATATATCCGTTCCGATGACCAGGGATGAGTCTTTATGGCGCCGAATGTTTAAAAATTGGACACTATATGTTTTGGTATAAGGAATATTAGGTAAAATATGCAAACAATCCCCTTCTATCTGGTAGGCAAGATTGGTGACCTGAGCGATCTTCGCCAGCAGCACCTCGGCCGTTTCACGATGGGAGTTAATAAAAATATCACCCACGAGGGGGGTATTACTTATAAGATTAATCTTTCCTACTGTAGCAATTTTGTGCACAAGTTCCTTCACGCCAATTTCCCCCGAAATTGTCATATCAAGGGGTTTTTTAAACGCGTCACCTATCGTATTCTTGGGAATTTTCGGAGGCACAAAGGAGGGCGCATCATCAAAAAGGGGATCCGTCAAAGAGGACTCATATGAATCTTGAGAAGATCGAAGACTAGGATCGTGATAGTCTGTGTGTGCGCATCCTGAAAAAGACAAGGTTAGAAACAACAATACCAATGGTAATTTTTTTAAAACACATTTTATCATGTGTAATTTTCTTTAAAATCATTCGATACTTGTATCACTTCGCCAGGATTTGACAATTAAAAAAATGAAGATGCCTCGTTGACAAGCAACACGATATTACACAAAAATTATCGCAAGAGCCATAAGAGTGTCTTCAATGGATCTGTCTCAATCATCCAACGTTTAACCTCGTGCAACACAGCACATGAAAGACAAATACCCTGTATAGACAGGCATTCTTTAGAAATACATGAATTTTTAACCGTCTTCTTTCATACTTGAAGAAGACCATCACATCTGTGACACATGCCGAACACCCCATGCGACGCTATTATAATAACAAACCTTGATACTCTTCCTGGGTTCAGAATCGACACGCACTATGGACTGGTTGTGGGAAGCATCGTCGAGACACGCCATCTTGTATCACACTTGCAAGCTCTTTGGCACAAAATATGGGGTGGGGAAGTCCATGGGTACTCAAAACTTCTTGAGGATGTCCACACCGAAGCCCTCCAGAGACTCAAAGAAAAAGCCCATTACGCAGGAGCTAATGCTGTGCTGAATATTCGATTTGCCACCTCCGAAATTGGGGATGGCGCTGCCGAACTTATTGCCTATGGAACGGCCGTAAGGGTAATTGCAGATGCTTGAGAGTGGACTCGTTATTCTTAGTATAATTTTTATTGCTGTCTGGGCCCGACATCTTGAGAGGCAGCATTATGTAGATATTCAGACCCGGGAAATTCTTTATGCTAATATTCCCGTTATGACTACCTCTCTGAAAAAACAGAGGGTTTTTGTAAGTCGCACCAAACTTGTCATTAGTAGTATTTCTATTGCTGACGATTTGTTTAAGTATGTACTATCAATTCTTCGCGGTATGTTTGGGGGACGCGTTGCCTCATACGAACTTATACTCGATCGCGCACGCCGAGAAAGCATTCTGCGCTTAAAAGAACAATGCCCTGACGCGGATGCACTGATCAATGTTCACTTTTGCACCAGTAAGGTTGGGAGACGGATTGTAGAGATCGTTACTTATGGTACTGCCGTATATTGGCAGGAAAAGGGCGCGCATGGCGATCATCTTTAAGCCTTCCCTTTTTCATGATTTTAATCCTAATATTCGTATCAAAGGATATTATCGCACATTTTTTATCCTTATTATTCCCGCTCTTATCATTGCTTGGATTATTTATGGTGTCATGGGGATCATCCTTGATAGCGTTGTTGAGAATATTACACCGGCCCAAGAGCAATGGTTATGGCAGCAGATACGTATTCCCCTCAAGATTGAAGAACACAGCTATAAGGTCAAAAAGAAACTAACCCATCACATCCAGCGTGTTTTTCGCAAAATTCCCATAGACGTTCTACCGTATCATTATGATTACAAAGTCTATGTTGTGAAGGATGATGAGGCAAATGCTTTCGCGGCCCCCGGTGGCAACATTATCGTGACAGATTCTTTGATGAAGGAAATTAATAATGAGGATGTTTTATTATTTGTTTTATGCCATGAGCTGGGACATTTCCAAAATCGTGATCACCTCAAACAATATGGTCGCAATCTTGTCCTTACACAGGTCGTAAAATGGATTTTTGGCGCTGGAATTGGAGCTCTGGTTGCACGTTCTGCCCTCATTTATCGCCACGATTATTCACGACAAGAAGAGTACGCAGCTGACAGATGGGGGGCCTATCTGTTATACAAAACAAAAAAAAATCTTAATGGTGCGCTTCAATTTATGGAGTGGGCCTCTCATGTGGACGAGACTCCCCTCTGGCAGGAGTTTTTTTCCACACACCCCAGCTCACACAACCGCACTAAACGAATAATCGAAATGCTTCCAGGTCCCGTAAAAATGCCCCGACACCCACTCATCCACTTCGGTCAACACACTGTCCACGTGGGAAAAAAAATACTCGCAAACGGCCGAGTGCGCACACCACACGCGCGCGCGCCCAAAACCCAATAGTGCCTCGTTCTTCTTGTGCACCGCCAAAACCCAATAAGCATTTTATCAGTCGTAACAATTAACCGATTGGTAATACTTATTCCTTAGTATGCATGAACGCTAACGGTGGCATCCATATAGTGATTTTATCATAATGAGGATACCACCGGGTAGCGCCCATTTCATACTTTTCATGGACATCCAGATAATTTTTAGGAAACAAGGCTTGTTATAGATGTTTTGTGTAGACCCCATAAAGGTTTTCACGTAAATTAAAAAAATTACGATAATATTATCACCAAAAAATACAGGCTCGTTCACATGTTTCGCAAAATTATTAACTGGCTTTCTGCCGATATGGCCATTGATCTTGGAACCGCTAATACCCTTGTTTATGTAAAAGGCAGAGGGATTGTTTTGAATGAACCGTCTGTGGTAGCTATTGCAACAATAAAAGGCCGCAAGCAAGTTCTTGCTGTTGGCGAAGAGGCCAAACTCATGGTGGGCCGCACACCTGGAAATATTCAAGCAATCCGTCCCTTACGTGAGGGTGTCATCGCTGATTTTGAAGTTGCCGAAGAAATGATTAAGCACTTTATCCATAAGGTACACAATCGCCGTAGTTTTGTCAGTCCTCAAATCGTCATTTGTGTGCCCTCAGGGGCGACTGCTGTGGAGCGGCGCGCTATCCAAGAATCAGCAGAAAGCGCGGGTGCTGGAAAAGTATATCTTATTGAAGAACCCATGGCGGCGGCTATTGGGGCAGGTCTTCCCGTTACAGAACCGACCGGGTCAATCGTTGTTGATATCGGAGGCGGAACAACAGAAGTAGCTGTCCTCTCATTGGGCGGCATCGTGTATGCACGCTCTGTGCGCGTAGGCGGAGACACCATGGACGAAGCCATTATTAATTACATTCGCCGTCATCACAACCTTCTTATTGGTGAAAGCACAGCAGAGCGCGTAAAAAAAGAAATTGGATCAGCATTACTAACAAAGGACAAGGATGGACCTCAAGTGCGCATCAAAGGGCGTGATCTTTTAAATGGGATCCCCAAAGAAATTATCATCTCTCAACAACATGTGGCTGAAAGCCTGATCGAGCCTATTACGGCCATCATCGAGGGCGTAAAAATTGCACTTGAGCATACACCTCCTGAACTGTCTGCCGATATCGTGGATAAAGGTATTGTTCTTACAGGTGGTGGATCATTACTAAACAACCTCGATGTTGTTCTGCGAAATGCAACAGGTCTTCCTGTTTCTATTGCTGATGATCCTCTTTCTTGCGTTGCTTTAGGGACAGGTAAGGCCCTTGAAGAAATGAGAACGCTGAAAAATGTTCTCATTAGTATGTATTAAAAAGACTACTGAGGTGATCAAAAACCTTAAAGTGGTGAACGTGTATGGCCACAAATGATAGTGTGGTAAGTCCTGAGGATGAAAAATAAAAATTTATGCGCATGGGGCTGAACAAACATCATCACACAACAACAACATTTCGGCCTGTTGTTCTTATTCTCACAAGTTTTGTTCTTATTTTTCTCGAAAAAAATAACCCTGCTATTTTAGCGAATTTTCGGACGCATCTTTTTCGTACCACCCTTCCCGTTCTGAATTTTTTATACGCACCCCTTAGCTACCTATCGGGCGTCCCCACTCGCTTGCATGAGTACCTTAATCTGCAAGAAAGCTTAAAGATACTAAAAGAGAGAAACAAAGCACTGCGCAAAGAAAATATTCACTTGCAGGCACAGCAGGTGGAATACAAACTGCTTGCCAAAAAATTGCGTTACCGGCCTCACGGAATCAAGCTACGCTATACGGGGCGCGTTGTTTTTACAACAGGTCAGCCCTATCAACATAGCATGATTATCAGGGGGGGAACTGTGAATAACATTCGCAAAAACTCTTCCGTTATATACCGCGACCACCTTGTGGGCCGGGTTCTTAGTAGCACACTCTCCTCTTCTCATGTTTTGCTTATTCACGATACCATCAGCCGTATTCCCGTTGTCACAGAAAAAACAACCATTCAAGGAATCATAAGGGGAACAGGAAATCGGGACCTTAAACTCACACATGTTCTTAATGCCCACAAACTGCTCATCGGGGAGAAACTTTACACCACAGGAAAAGGGGGCATTTTTGCCCCGAATATTCTTGTAGGAAAAATCGCACGTATTGTGAAAAATGAGGTTTTTGTTAAAACCCCTGTTCGCAAAGATATGCTTGATTTTGTCTTTGTCGTTGATCCCCCTCTCGCACCACAGGAAAAGAAACATATCGATGAAAAATTATAGTTATCGCTCATCATTGGAAAATATTTTGGGAGGCGTTGGTGAACGAATCCAGCGCACGTTTCCAAGCCTTTTCCTTGTTCTTCTAGGAGCAATATATTGTATGGTTCCCCCTACCCTTATTGGACTTTGGCCTAATCTTTTTCTTCCAGCTTTTTATTTCTGGATTATTTTTATCCCTGAGCGGATTTCATTTTCTCTTGTTATGGCCATCAGTCTTGTACACGATATCTATACAGGACTGCCACTCGGGTTTCATGGCTTTATTTACGGAGTTTTTCATCTCATTGTAAGCTGGCGAGCACGCAAACTTTTGGAAAGCACGCTAATCCCTTTGTGGATTGCTTTTGGGGTTTTTGTTTTCTGTGTCGTTGGAGTAGGCCAGCTTATCGTAATGCTTTTTGAACGTGGGACGAGCAACTTTCTTGAGGTACAGTTCCATACCCTCATTACATTTGTTGTTGCACCTTTTGTTTATCTCGCGATTAATCCTCTTCTTCATAAAATGAAACTATGAATAATAAGCAGGACTCCCATCATCTGTTAACCCGTCGAATGGCTCTGGTAGGGGCAGGGAAAATTGCTCTTTTTGCTACTCTTTTAGCACGACTTTTTCATTTACAAGTTATCCAAAGGCAGCACTACAGAAACCTTGCTGAAGGAAATCGTATTAAAATAACCCCCCTCACACCCGTACGGGGAGAAATTTTTGATCGCCAAGGCAAAAGCCTTGCCTCAAATCGCCCAACCTACTTTCTGCAGATTCTTCCCGAAGATGTCCCCTCACTTACTGAGGCGCTTGCCCTCATCACGTCCCTTACATCCCTTCGATTTCCAGACTATGCTATCATCCAAAAGCGCGTGCGATCCTCACCGAAATTTCTGCCTGTTACCATTAGTGAAGATCTGAGTTGGAGTGACGTATGTGCAATTGAGGTTAATCTTCACCGCTTGCCAGGGTTTTCTGTTGAGGCCGGGCATCTTCGAAGCTATCCCTATGATAAAATTTTTTCTCATGTCATTGGTCATGTGCATTTACTTGCCGATGGGCAAAAATCCCATGCTCGTTTTCGTAAAATACCCAATCTCCACGTAGGGAAAACAGGTATTGAGAAACAGCGTGATGATGAACTACTCGGTACCCCCGGTATTCGTGAAACCGAGGTTAACGCGCACCGGCGAGAAATTCGCGACCTATCCCTCAAGCCAAGCATCCCAGGAGAATCGCTGATATTAACTCTTAATAGGGATCTGCAAGTTTTTGTGTATGAGAAACTCCAGAGCCATCAAAGTGGTTCCTGCGTTGTCATTGATGTTACAAACGGAGACATCCTTGCCCTTGTATCAGCACCTGGATTTGATCCAAATGTTTTTAGCACAGGAATAAGCACCCCTCATTGGAAGGAACTTCTTTCCAACCCCGCGAAGCCTCTTATGGATAAAGTGATGTCTGGGCTTTATCCACCGGGATCCATTTTTAAATTTGCGGTGGCGCTGGCAGCACTTGAAGATGGCATTAAAGATCTACACGTATCGTGCACAGGGAAATTTTCTTACGGATCGCACATATTTCACTGCTGGAAAAAAACCGGACATGGCTTGGTTGATTATGAAAAAGCCCTGCAGCATTCCTGTGATACTTTTTTTTACGTCCTCGCGCAAAAACTGGGGCACCAAAAAATATATAATGCTGCTCATAAATTAGGATTTGGCAGCAAAAGTGGGCTTGATTTTCCTAACGAAAAAAGTGGGCTTCTCCCAACACCTGCGTGGAAGCGTGCAACTTACCATCAACCGTGGACTGGTGGTGATACCATCAACATGTCTATTGGCCAAGGATATCTCCAAGCCACACCGATTCAGCTCGCCCTTACAATGGCACGTCTTTCCTCTGGGAAAAACATCACAGCACGTCTTTACAAAACACCCGATGCCCCCGCACCACCTCCACTCAATGCCCAACCAGAGCATCTTTCTCTTATTCGCAAAGGTCTTTGGTTATCTGTAAGTGATTGGGGGACGGGATGGCGTTTGGGACAAAAATTTGGCTCAACCGATGTGTTTGCAAAAACAAGCACCGCACAAGTGAAACGCATTACCCAAAAAGAGCGTGATGAAGGTATAAAAAATGCCGACCTTCCCTGGGAACTGCGTGACCATGCCATGATTGTAGCGGCGGCTCCGTATAGTAACCCTCGCTTTGCTATGGCAGTCGTGATTGACCACGGGGGGGGTGGTGGATCGGTGGCGGCTCCGTTTGCGGGAGAGGTTTTGCGAAAAATTATCACACTGACAAACACAACCCCATAAAAGAACAGGCAAAAGAAATAGAAGACGAAAATCATGATCAACTGGTTTATTTCACGCACACACCAACGAAAAATACGCAGCATTAACCCATGGATTGTGGGACTTCTTACTCTCATTGCATGTATTGGATTTGCTATTTTATACTCCGCAGGAGGAGGGCACCTGAAACCCTGGGCAAGCCGCCAGATTGTCCGCTTTGGTGTAGGACTAAGTATGATGATCGCTATTGCACTTGTGGATATTCGGTTTTGGTTTCGCAATGCCTATCTTATGTATTTTTGGGTTTTAGGGCTTCTCATCGTGGTTGAGCTTTTTGGCCTTGTTGGCATGGGGGCACAACGATGGATTAACCTGTACTTTTTTCACCTTCAACCTTCTGAGTTAATGAAAATTTCTCTTGTGGTTGCGCTGGCCCGGTATTTTTATGGGCTTTCTATATACGACACACAAAAGCTTACATCATTAATGCCTGCCTTTGCACTTGTCTTTATCCCGGCTCTGTTCATTCTCAAGCAGCCTGATTTAGGAACTGCCCTTGTTCTCATTATGGTTGGTTGTACGTTGATTTATTACTCTGGTCTTCCTAACTGGATTATTGGTATGGCAAGCACGCTTGTTTTAGCCGCCATGCCTCTTATGTGGAACCGTATGCATGGTTATCAAAAAAATCGTGTCCTTACTTTTCTTGACCCGGGGCGCGATCCCCTGGGGGCAGGATACCATCAGCTGCAGTCAAAAATTGCCCTTGGGTCTGGGGGAATTTTTGGTAAAGGTTTTCTTGAGGGCACCCAAAGCCACTTAAACTTTTTACCCGAAAAACAAACAGACTTTGTTTTCACAATGTACTCAGAGGAGTTTGGTTTTATTGGGGGCGTTTTTCTTCTCATTTTATATGCAATTTTAATTGCTTACGGGTATACCGTTTCCACACAATGCCGGAATCGGTTTGGTTCACTTCTTGCAGCAGGTATTAGTACAATTCTTTTCATTTACGTTATTGTGAACGTCGGGATGGTTGCGGGACTTTTGCCTGTGGTGGGTGTACCACTGCCTCTTGTATCATATGGGGGAACATCCATGATCACAGTCTTGATGGGTATGGGCTTTATTATAAGTGTCGACATTCACAAAAACAGGCTGAGTACTTTTTAGAATTAAACGTTCCTCTATGATAATGTTAGTGACAAAATGATTTGTTGGTCTTCGGGCATAAGACCCGAAACAACAATGTCACCTCCCGCCCAGCGGATGGTCTTATACAACAGGTGAAAATAGGGGCGTTCACGGTGAGAAAAATCCTGATCTGTAGCAAATTCATCTGATACAGGCATCATAAAAATTTTCCGTAAGCGCTCATTGGACGGAAAGCGCACCACCAAGACCCCCCGGTTTTTGATAGATTTTGTTGTAAATTGTAGCACTGATTTGGGGGGGATTTGTTGAATAATTGTTGTAAATAAATGCAAAAATGCCTGCCGCAAGCGCGTCTCATCAAGGCTTACAATGATTGGTTTTTTCTGTAAATCAGAAAAAATTTCAAGGTTATGTGTGACAAAAACATCGTGAATGCTTAAGAGAAAATCACGGACAAAAATCCCTAAGTCAACCTTGCGTGGGACAGGAGGGGAATTTTCAAGATCATCATCGGACAACCCGCGCAAATCACTGACTAAAGAATTCAATCGCTGTGCTGTCGCACGTATGTGTGTAATTGGTTCCAGGGAAGTTTCCGGAGCATTCGCCAGTGTTTTCATCAAGATTTCTCCATACCCCTGTAACCGCCGCAAGGGGCGCTCAAAGAGATAGCAGATATTCTCAATAAACTCTGTTTTTATGCGGTTATTCACAACCAATGCATTATTATGATCTTTCAGTACTTTTTCGACTCTTAGGCGATCCGTAATGTCAATCACAGAAAATAAATGCGCTCCATTGATTAGGGGAAGATACCGAAAATTCAAGGTTTTCCCTGTTTTCATATCCAACGTAACAGAGCGCGGAGTACGCTCATTCACAGCACGTAACACCCGCTCTTTATAGTCTTTCCAAGATTCCGAGAGGATAATTTGATTTTTATTGACATCCATTGCCTCAGAGAGTGTCATTCCAGACTTTAAATATTCATCGTCAATACTATTAATACTCAAAAATTCTTCATTAATAATCTGAAGTTTATGATCACAGCCAAACACAGCAACACCTTCATGCAGGGCATTAAGTGTTTCTTTTTGAACGGCTATTTGCGTATTGTACTTCTGTTCAAGCTCAAGGGAGTTGGTGACATCCTCAAACACATAAAAAAGGCCACCCAGTGGGTGGGGTGCTGTAATAACACGTAATGTTCTGCCATCGGGCAAATATGTCAACTCCTGCAAAGGTGAAATTAAGGCGGTAAACTGCTGATAGAGGCGTTTCTTGTACTCGGGAAAGTTCATACTTTCTTGAACCAACTCACGACTCCGCAAGTTTTCAAGCACTTCACCGAGACTTGGACAGGCGTGCAAAAAACTTTCATCAAACTCAAACATACGTGAATAGGCATGATTGAAAAAAACGAGGCGCTTATCTGGGCCATAAATCGTAATACCAATACTAAGATTTTCAAGCACCTGGCGATGGGCTTGGCGATGGCGGATGAGCTCCTTTTTTCCTTCCTCAAGCTGAGTCAACTCTGTGGCAAACCCTACACGCTCGTTATCCACATTGACTTCGTGCATTTCAAGAAGTGCGCGTCTCCCATCAACAACAACGTGACGGCGATTGACCATGCGCCCTGGTACAGTCACAGACTCAACTCGAGAAGGCATAATGTCAAACTCTGACCACAAGCTTTTCTCACGCGCGCTTTCCCCGCCCACATGAGACATATCATCCATTTCACCATAAGCAGCGTTATGGAATGTTAGGTTGCCATCGGCTGTGCGGTACCAAATAGGATAAGGTAAAGCATCCAAAATAGCACGATAGCGCTGTCGCTCTTCGAGTAAACTAGCAATTCGTTTATTTGCATTGGCCTGATCAATAATTTCAGACGTTATATCTGTAACCCAAATCACAGCAGTCACCCCATCAAGTGGGCGTAAGGAAAGCTCAAACTTGCGGCCCTTGGAAGAACTGTCAACCCGTTCATTATAGGATCGCTGGCTTGCACGAAACTGCGCAAAGAGTTCCGTGAGGGTATCTCTACTCTCCTCACCAAAGAGAAGAACAGCCTCGCTCATACTGAGGGCTTCTTCACTATCACTTCCTGTAATCGATTGCATTCCCCCACTAATGATGAAGGTTTCATCTTCAAGATTCCATATAATCCAAGAGGCTTCGCTATGATCGATCAAAGATCCTAGATACGCAGTTTTTTTTTCTAAATCATCTTTTTTTTGACGCACAGATCTCAACACAGAAGACTGCCACACCAATAGGCCTAAAATAAAATAAAGAAAAATATTAAAAACAAGATCCAGGCTAAAGCCACCACTAAAGGTGAATAAGTCTTCCATGCAATCCCATACCTCTTGTTATGAAATTTAGTATAGAATTACCTATCATCCAATGCAATGGATACCATCACTTCGATGATATTGTTCTACGTGTAGCACATACACTTGTGCTGCCAGCCATCGCTACCAGGTGCTATGGGCATGATATCTACTTATAGCAACAAGGGGGAGGAACTACACACATATTGTGTGTGGGCAGAAAAGCTCCTTATCCTTAGGAAGCATCACCAGAAGAATCGGAACTATCATCGTCTTCATCCGATTCGGCAACTAAACTTGCTGATACCACTTTTTCATCTGCTTTAACACGCAGCAGGGAAACACCCTGGCTTTTACGCCCCACGATACGCACCGCGTGTAACCCACAACGAATGAGCTGACCATTGTTCGTAACCAACATAAGCTGGTCATCACGATCAACCACAAAAGATGAGGCAACAGGGCCTGTTTTAGATGTGACATCAATGTTCGCAATACCCATGCCTCCGCGTCCTGACACACGATACTCGTAAGCCGATGAACGCTTTCCCATACCCTTTTCTGAAACCACGAGTACAAATTTTTCACGTATCTGTAATTCCTTGAAACGTTCTTCTGAAAGAACATAGTCAGTGGAGGTGCTTTCGGGTGAATCTCCCTCATCACCCGTGTCATCACCACGACGTAGCTTACTAGCCATACGCAGATACGCCCCGCGTTCTTCACTCGTTGCATCAACATGAGGGAGGGTCATCAAGGAAATAAGGTGGTCTTTTGCCGCCAACCGCACACCACGCACACCTGTTGATGTCCGCCCACTAAAAATACGCACATCATTCACATGGAACCGGATACATTTTCCTTGGTACGTGCTGAGAAAGACATCATCGTTTTCATCACACAAAGATACACCAATCAATCGATCGCCCTCGTCTAATTTCATGGCGATTTTACCGTTAGACTTAATATTCGCAAAATCACTCATACGATTGCGTCGCACAGAACCACTCGCTGTAGCAAAGACTATTTCACGATTTTCCCAAAGAGTTTGATCTTCATCGAGAGGCAGAATAGCCGTCACCCGCTCGCCTTTAGAAAGAGGAAGAATATTGATAATCGCCTGACCGCGAGCTTGGGGGGTCCCCAAAGGCAAACGATATACCTTCAGATGGTAAGACATTCCTTGATCCGTAAAGAATAGAACATGTGTATGGGTTGTAGCAACGAAAACTTTGTTTACAAAATCCTCATCGCGGGTTGCCATGCCGGAACGTCCTTTGCCTCCGCGACGCTGTTCGCGGTACGTCGACAAAGGGACCCGCTTTACATAGCCGTTATGACTCACCGTAACAACCATATCTTCCCGCTGAATAAGGTCTTCAATATCAGACGTCAATGCCCCTTCAATGATTTCTGAGCGACGTGGTGTTGCAAATTCTGCCTTAATTTCTTCAAATTCGGCGCGCATAATTTCATAGAGCCGCTCCCGAGAGCTCAAAATTTCAATGTATCCCTTGATTTCTTCAGCCAACGCATTCAAATCCGCTGCGATCTTATCACGCTCAAGACCCGTTAAACGATGCAGTCGCAACTCAAGAATTGCCCGCGCTTGGGCTTCTGAAAATTTATAACCCTTAGCAATATCTGCATATTGGGGATCATCCACAACCTTCACAAGGGGCAAAATATCATCCGCATTCCACCAGCGCTCCATGAGCTGTTCCCGGGCTGTTTGTGGATCGGGAGCCCTGCGAATCAACACAATCACATCATCAAGGTTTGCCACAGCAACAGCAAGACCAATCCCTACATGTGCTTTAGATTGTGCTTTATCTAACAAATGGTGCGTACGACGGGTAATGACTTCTTGACGGAAGGCCACAAACTCAACCAAAATACGCTTCAGCCCTAAAGTTTCAGGACGTCCCTGCACAAGAGCCAGCATATTTGCCCCAAAAGAAGTTTGCAGCGGAGTGTGTTTATGCAGGAGGTTCAAAACAACACTCGCATCCGCGTCACGTTTCAATTCAACCACAACACGTATACCATCACGATCTGATTCATCACGAAGATCACTAATACCTTCGATTTGCTTGGCATTGACCAGTTCTGCGATGCGCTCAATCATGCGCGCTTTATTCACTTGGTAGGGAATTTCGGTAATAATGATTGCTTCGCGGTTGTTGCCAAACTCTTCCACGGAAGAAACACCCCGCATCATAATTGAGCCACGCCCTGTGGCGTAAGCTTCACGGATGCCGTGACGCCCTACAATTTGGGCACCTGTGGGGAAATCAGGACCAGGCACAATTTCCATGAGCTCTTCTGTGGTAATATCAGGATTATCGAGATACGCCGCACATGCTGTTAAGACTTCGCCCAAGTTATGAGGAGGAATATTCGTTGCCATACCCACAGCAATGCCTCCTGCGCCATTTACAAGAAGGTTGGGGAAGCGCGCCGGCAATACCATGGGTTCTTTTGTAGAGTTGTCAAAGTTTGGTTGGAAATCGACTGTTCCTTTGTCAATATCATCCAACAAAAACCGTGATATTTTTGCAAGGCGAGCTTCTGTATACCGATATGCCGCCGCAGGGTCACCATCAATAGACCCAAAGTTTCCCTGACCATCGATAAGCATTTCACGCAACGAGAAGTTCTGTGCCAACCGCACAAGCGCATCATAAATTGCCTGATCGCCGTGAGGATGGTACTTACGAATCACATCACCGACCGTACCTGCACACTTACGGAATGGCTTGTTATAATCGAAGCCATTTTCATCCATCGTATACAAAATACGGCGATGGACGGGCTTTAACCCATCACGCACATCAGGGAGCGCACGCGACACAATCACACTCATGGCATAGTCCAAATAGGACGAACGCATCTCGTCTTCAATAGAAATAATCTTGGTGTTATTAAGAGGACGTTCCTGGTCTTTCATGGTTTTCCTTAAGCGTAATGGTGGTTATAAGGGGGTAAGTACTCAGCACTCCTGGTGGCGCTATAGACTAGAAGGGAACCTCGTCATCATCAAAAGAAGACGGGGTGAAGGCCTGAGGACCATCAGCAGAGGAAGACCCCCCATGACCCAGCGGAGGTGTCACTTGACTCGGGCCAAAGCTGTCTCCATACGCTGGTCCATCTGCAGCACGCGAAGGTGCCTGTCCATCACTACGGCCATCTAGCAATGTCAACTCACCCCGGTATTTTTGCAATACGACTTCAGTCGAATATTTTTCCTGACCACTTTGATCTGCCCATTTGCGCGTTTGCAGTTGGCCCTCCAAAAAGACCTTACTGCCTTTGCGGGTATATTTTTCCAGAATCTCGACTAATTTATCATTAAAGACCACCACGCGATGCCACTCCGTGCGATCTTTACGCTCACCAGTTACCTTGTCACGCCATACGTCGCTAGTTGCCACAGACAGATTCGCCACCCGAGAACCATCATTAAGCGTACGCACCTCAGGGTCTTTTCCCAAGTTTCCCACAAGTATCACTTTGTTTACTGATCCAGACATCAATTTTACCTTTAAAAAACATGCCCTAGATTAGACGCAAACCATTGCAAATACAATAAATCATTATGCCAAATAATGATTTTTAGCAAACACCACACACACGTTACGTATTGCCTAAAATGCAGCACCCTTTACATTCAAGGCAGTCGCAATCAACCGTCAATCCATGCAAACATCCATAGATCCCACAATACGCTTTTCAATTTGGCGCAAACTGGGCAGGCGGTTATCCCTTTGAGGTTTCTAAACACGAAGAAGTCATGAATTTTTTGCATTCCCAAGGATTCCAATTAAGGACGTTAAAAACCTGCGGTGTCCCTCTTGGTTGCAACGAGTTTGTTTTTATGTGCGCCGATTAATTCTAACAAAGTTCCCCCCTCGTCAGTTATCAAATCTTATGTTACACAAAAAGCATGACTTACACGCTCATACGTTTATGACCTCTTTGCCGTACCGCCTTCGCTTTGCGCCCAGTCCCACAGGATATCTTCACCCAGGGAACGCTCGTACGGCTCTTCTCAATTATTTGATGGTACGCAAACACAAAGGGACGTTGTTGTTGCGCCTTGACGATACCGATACAGCACGCTCAAAGCCTGAATTTGTAGATGCAATCAAGGAAGACCTCACGTGGTTGGGCATTCAGTGGGATGACACAGACTGCCAAAGTGCCCATATGGCCGATTACATGGCCACAAAAACAACACTTGTTTCTTCTGGGCATTTATATCCCTGTTATGAAACACCCGAAGAACTAGAAATCATGCGCAAGACTCTTCTGGCGCGCGGAAAACCCCCTCTCTACAATCGCCGTGCTCTGGAACTCTCCGCCCCAGAAATTGCTACGTACAAGGCAGAAGGACGCATACCACACTGGCGATTCAAACTTAACCGTCTGCCCGTTACCTGGGAGGACGCTGTGCGAGGAACCATTACCCTTGACACACAGCATATCTCTGATCCTGTAATGATTCGAGAATCTGGTGATCCTACCTATTTGCTTTGCACGGCTGTGGACGATATACGCCATAGTATTACCCATATTTTTCGGGGCGAAGATCATGTTACGAACACAGCTATCAACATCCAATTGCTGGAAGCCCTGGGAGCAGACCCTAGCGCTTTCTCATTTGCGCACTTTCCATTAATCTCAGGAGCATTGGGAGAGGGATTTTCCAAACGCGATGGAAGCTTAAGTCTGCGCAGTTTACGCGCAGAGGGATACGAGCCCATGGCCATAAACAGTGTCCTAGGAACCATCGGCACGTCTGATGCAATGCAAGTTTTTACCGACATGGCCACACTTGCTTCTCAGTTTGATCTAAGCCATTTTGGCCGTTCAACCGCTAAGTTTGACAAAGCAAATGTAACCCTGATTAACAAAAAAATTGTTCATGGCCTTTCTTTTGCCGAAGCAAAGAAACATCTTGTGGCCTACCCTGCTGTTGATGAGGATTTTTGGGAACGCACAAAGGCTAATCTTGATAAAATTTCTGATATTAAGCATTGGGTAGATAGTTGCCTTGGCACCATTACCCCGTGTATAAGCGATTCTGATTTTTTAAAAACTGCGCACGATTTACTGCCTCCGGTGGGATGGGATGAAGAAACATGGGACACATGGGTGATGCACCTTAAAAAACACACTCAGCGCAAAGGTAAAGACCTGTTTATGCCTATTCGCCTGGCGCTAACGGGTGAAGAGCATGGTCCTGAGTTGAAAAATATGTTTTTACTGATTGGCCGCAAGAAGGTTTCTGAGCGGCTCATGGGTTTACGTGCCTAGTTCCATGCTTTATCTCACCAATGCACACACCCGTGAAAAACAACACTTCAGCCCCCTAGATCCCGGTCATGTAAGGATGTACCTGTGTGGACCAACGGTTTATGATCGCGCACACATTGGGAATGCCCGCCCTGCTGTTGTGTTTGATGTTTTGTACCGCCTGCTCCGGCGATCGTATACGGTCACCTATGCCCGGAATTTCACAGATGTCGATGACAAAATCATCGCCCGTGCACAGGAACAGAATGTTAGTATTGATACACTCACACACATGACCATCGCCCATTACCATGAGGACATGGGGGCACTCAATGTTCTTTTACCCACACACGAGCCGCGCGCAACGCAGTTCATTCCTCAGATGATCCACATGATTAAAACATTACTTACTAAAAATCATGCCTATGTCGCGCAACAGCACGTGTTGTTTGATGTGACATCATATCCGGCTTACGGTTCTCTTTCTGGGCGCGATACAGGTGAAATGATTGCGGGAAGCCGTGTTGAGGTTTCTCCCTACAAAAAGAACCCCATGGACTTTATTCTATGGAAACCCTCATCCGTAGATCAACCGGGGTGGGAAAGCCCTTGGGGACGAGGACGTCCTGGTTGGCATATTGAATGCTCCGCTATGGCAGGGGAAATTCTCGGTGAGACGTTTGATATCCATGCCGGAGGACAGGATTTACTCTTTCCACACCACGAAAATGAAAACGCCCAAAGTTGCTGTGCCCATGGAACAGAAAGTTACGCACGCACCTGGTTGCATAACGGCATGCTTCTGGTAAACGGACAAAAGATGGCCAAATCTCTTGGTAATTTTTTTACAACACGTGACTTATTGGGAAGACTTTCGGGGGAAGTCATTCGTTATTGTTTATTATCAGCCCACTATCGGCAGTCATTGGATTGGACTGATGAGCTTATCCAGCAGGCTACACAAGCAATTGATCGCCTTTACACAGCGTTACGCACCTGCGATGAGATAGCTGATCACGAGCAGATTGATGTTGATGTTCTTGATGCCCTCCATGATGACATCAATACACCCCTTGCCTTTCATCACCTGCATCGATTAGCACGTACAATCAACAGCACAAAAAGTAGTACACAAAAATCCATTCTTGGGCGTACGCTTGTGAATTCGGCGCGTCTGTGTGGCTTAATGTTTACCCCTACAAAAGAGTGGTTCCAAGGAAATGCATCCCTTGATCCTGAAACAATTGCCGCTCAGATTGCCGCACGCACAGAAGCAAAAAAAATCAAAGATTTCGCAACTGCTGATCACATCCGTGACCATCTTCTGGCACGGGGGATTGTCCTTGAAGATACACCCAGTGGCACAACATGGCACACAAAGAAATAGCCTATGGGAACAAAAATAACCACTACAGAGCTCGCTACACTGAATACCAACACACCTGTGGTGCTATGCATAGAAACGCAGCTATCCCAAAATATTGGCACGGTAGCCCGTGCTATGCTGAATTTTGGCTGGCATGAGCTGCGCTTGATTGCACCGCTTTCAGATCACGTAAACAGCACGGCGCGAGGGGCCTCTGCTGGGGCCGACATTATTCTGGAAAATGCAAAAGTATACCCAGATATTCCCACAGCGATTGGGGATTTGCACAGTGTGTTTGGAACCTCTGATCGCGTTCGCGATATGACAAAGCCCCTCATGCACACGCCTGAGGCTATGCACAAAACCCTTGAACTGATCAAAAGAAACTCCCGTGTCGGCATTTTGTTTGGGCGCGAGAAATCAGGACTCACGAATACTGATTTATCCTATGTTGATACGCTGATTCAAATTCCTACGTGGGACAAATTTTCTTCACTGAATCTGGCACAAGCTGTAACGGTTGTTGCCTCTACATACTTCACGACAGCCAGCCCCCCACCATCAGAAATAGCTCTCGAATATGCCCACACATTTCCTGCACAAAAAAAAGATATTGTCTATTTCTTTGACCACTTGGAGCGAGCACTTGATGCAAGTGGATTTTTGCGCATCGCTGGAAAGCGGGAAGTTATGGTTCGCCACATTCGCAACATGTTTCTGCGATGTCAGCTTTCTGATCAAGAAGTGCGCACACTCCATGGTATTGTAGCCGCGCTCAGTAACCGTCCCATGCGACCACGTTCAGAGGATTCGTAAGAAGGTATAATTATACCGATAGCCAATACAAAAAAGATATACATTTACTAAGCGCATACTAATCATAGATTTATCGCATATCTTTGTGCGTTATCATGGTGCATCTCTTTTCGAAAATATTGTTGGAATATGTTGCAATATAAGGAAAAATCTTATGACTCTCTGGTTTTCCTCCCTACATAAATGTCACTTCTTTTGCCATCATAGTGATATAAAGAGAATGAAAGAGGAAAAGTTTTCTTTATTATTTTTTACACATATTTATTATGTTCAATTATCAACTCAGAGACTAGCTATGAAAAATCACCTCATACTCTTGTTTGTAATTTTTTCTGTTTTACCAACATACAAATCTCTTCACGCCTCAGATGATACACCGGCATCTGCTGCAACAGCCACAGGACTTCGTGTATGCTCCTGTGCGGATCACGATTGTGATTTAGCGCGCACCGATATTCCAAAAGGACGCGGTTCCTCTGGACGATGGAAGGATGCCCACACGCCTAAGCGAGGTTGGGTGTGTGTTGATATTGAAGACCATGAGGAGGGATCGCAAAACCATGTGCTGTGCGGGATGTGTGAACGCGAAGAAATTCGCTGGGGACACATAATGCATCACACAGGATTTCCGGAAGATCTTGAAGTTGGGTGTATATGTGCTGGGTATATGGAGGGATCACTAAATCCCAGATCACCAGCGGCACCAGGGAAAAAGCGTGAAAACTATATTAAAAAACGTGCAGCTTGGCTAAAAAAATTGCGAGACCCCTCATACTGGAAAGTTTCTCGTGCAGGAAAGGACTATTTTCCACTCCGCTGCCGCTCTCTTCGGAGTGTTGATATTTATGTGAACGAGGGAAAATTTTCCAAGTTCGGAGCCTCTATTCGCGATATTGGACGCCGCACATTTACCAATATTGGCTGGTATAATAATCGTGCAGAAGCAGCAAAGCATGCTTTTGATGAAGTTTTTCCACAATTAATAAAACCACGCGGTTATTGGAAACCTATAGCAAAGAGTCATTAAGAAAAAACCCACCCTTGCTGGATAACCCTCGCAAGAGGGTTATCCAGGGTGGCGCGGTATTGCTGGCATCACTATGCTGTAAGGTAATAGGATTTCAGGCCATCATCAACGTTTCAATTCTTCCCATCACAAAGCGATTGAAGAATGCAGGGTCGTTTGGCTTGAATGTCACTTCAAAATACAAGACCTTCTGTTGAATGTGTGGGGGCAAGCGCACCCAATCCTTCAACGTGGTGATCAACGTAGCGTGATGTTTACTTGCTAGAAAAAGAAGGTGGTCAATATCTTTCATAGTATAGGCATAATGATCAGGATATTTTTCTTGCGCGACAACATCACCGCCATTTTTCTGCAGCAAGGAAAAAAATTTCTCGGGATAACCAATTCCTGCAAACGCAAAAAGTTTTCTCCCTTTCATCCGCAAAAGACTATCCTCCACGGGATTAAGAAATCCCTTAAAAATCGGGAATTCATGATGAACATGTTTTTGAATATGCTCTGTAAGCTCACGGCTTTTGTGCTTATCATCACCAATAATTACGACAGCATCAATCTTGCGGATCGATTCCGATATGGTTTCACGCAAGGGGCCTGCAGGTAATGTTAGTCCGTTGCCAAACCCCTGCTGCCCATCAACGACAAGCAATGAGAAATCTCGCGGAACGGAGGCATTTTGGAGACCATCATCTAACAACAATACCTCTGCCCCATCACGAACTGCAGCCAAGCAGGACGCATTACGGTTAACCCCTACCCAAGTTGGCCCTACGTGGGCCAGCAACAATGGCTCGTCACCCACGTCACTATTCATATGTCGCTCAGGATTCACCCGTGTCGCATCACGCAGATATCCACCATATCCCCGACTAATAAGGGCAAAAGGAATATTTTGCTTATCAAGCAATTGCGCCAGATATGTTACTAAAGGTGTTTTCCCTGCACCACCAACGACACTATTCCCGACACACACAACAGGACGGGGAATTCCATGAAGAGGAATTTTTCGCATTTGCACATATTGGTGAACAGCACGGGCAACACGATACAAAAACGTCAGCGGCCATAACAAAAAAGCAAAAAAACCTTTGTGAGATGTAAACCAAAATTTTGGGGCCTGTAACCGCATGTGTGAATAAAAATAAAATTCCTCTTAAGTTAACGAATTTTTGCGTCAACGTCTCGCATTATTTTGTCAAGTGAAGGGTAGAGAAGACAACCAAAAACCCTTTATAAAATAATGCTTATCCGCGGAAGCATAGTCATAGCTTTTTATCAAAAAAAGGCCGTAGTTTTTGATAAATTTCAGGCAATGGATTCACTTGCGCCACGAATCGTTTACCATTTTGTGTTATTGCTTTAAGTTGAACCGGTTTACGCAGGAGCGTCGCAACTTCACGCGCAATGGCATAAGAATCTTTGGCTTGACGCAAAGCGCCCGCTTGAAGCATCTGTGTGACAAGTTCATGGATATTCTCCGTATGCAATCCCGTAACAACTGCACAATCCTGTTGAATGGGCTCAATCGGGTTATGTCCGCCAACTCCTTGGATCAACGATCCTCCCAAAAATGTCAGAGGACAAAGACTATACCAGAGTCCCATTTCTCCATGAGTATCAGCCACATAGGCATCCATAGCATCCGTAATCGGATCGCCACACGAACGCACCCCCACATATGATCCTGATTCCTTAAGTGCTTGCACAAATAGCGGTGCTTTTTCAATATGCCTCGGCGCAACAATCGTCAGTAAGTCGGAAAATTCTCGTCGTAAAAGGGCATGCGCTTGTGCAAGATATGTTTCCTCCCCAGCGTGAACACTTGCCGCAACCCAAATGGTGCGATTCTGTAAGGTTGTAGCCATCTCTTCATAAACAGCGGGGTCATACGGCAGGGGGGGTGATGAAAACTTCAAATTCCCGACATTCACAACATTACTATGCCCAAGCTGTCTCCACTGAGCAGCGTCGTACTCTGATTGGGCAAGAACAACTTTTATAGCAGAAAAAATAGGTTTCAAAAGTCCTCTTACTTTTTTCCACTTCGATGCTGACTCTGAGGTCATGTGACCATTCACAATGATAATAGGTATATTCAGCGCCCGGGCCTCAAGATATAGACATGGCCACAGCTCTTGCTCCACAACGATGCCACACAACGGCTTCCATGATTGCAAAAAGCGCAGAACCCATGTTTGGTGATCAAAGGGCAAATATTGATGCACAACATAGTCCAGGACGCTACGTGCCACCTCATCAGCGGCTGTTTTTGTCACAGTTGTCATCACAAACCGCAAGTCAGGGTGATGTTCATGAATATACTTCACCAATGTTAGTGCTGCTTTTGTTTCACCAAAACTAACGGCATGCACCCACACATAGGCATGATTATCATCCCGCACCATTGTGGGACGGCCACGAATTTCCTTAAACCGTCCCCACGCAATTCCTCTTTTACGCACATGGATGTATAGCCCCACAATAAGAAAGGGCTTCAGTATGCGCAACAGATTTTGATACACCCAGTAGAGCATGTTAATCCTTTATTAGGTTGTGGGTACACGCCCGTGTCAAGTCATTCAAACACTTTGCAAGACTCTGCGTGTGGATTGTCACATCATCAGCAGATGCATCTTTGGGAAGTGGTGCAATTGGCGTACCAATTGCATAGGTGCATCGTGAAAAAGGCAAGGGGATGATCAACTGATCCCAGCTACGCAAAACCCATTTGCGCGTAATATCATAGCTCATTGGTACAATTGGCACCCCCATCAATTGCGCAAGGCGAATCACTCCCGGGGTTGCATAATGGCGAGGACCCTTTGGACCATCAGGGGTAATTCCTACCATTGAGCCTGCACGCAAAATTGTCATAAGCATTCGAAAGACTTTTGCACCTTCTGAACCCGTAGATCCTACCACGGTGTTGATCCCTAAATGTTTCACAATTTGTGCAATAAACCGTCCATCAGCATGCTGTGAAATCAGCATATACATGGGTTTTTTTGTGCGCCACAGAAAGCTCATCATTGCTAAGCGATCATGCCAAAACGCCCCAATATAAATTTGTTGAGGCGTGCGCGTGCAAGATTCATCACCCAGAATTTCAATGCGCGACGTAACATACACAAAGCGTAAGTATACCCCAACAAGCCAGCCAAGAATGGCTTGAACAGCACTACTTTTAAAAACCCTTTTGCGGCGTTTTTTTAAGAAATCTCTGATAGTTCGTGACGACATAATTTTTGGTAGAGCTTAGATTTTTGAAGAAGATTTGTGTGAGTATCAACAGCAACGATGCGGCCTTTGTCTATCAGAACAATCTGATCGGCTTGTTGAACCGTTGACAGGCGATGGGCAACGATAATCACAGTACGGCGCCCCCGTAATTTTTCCAAGGATTCCTGTATAACCCGTTCAGAAACAGTATCCAATGCTGAAGTTGCCTCATCCAAAAGAATAATGGGGCTTTGACGAATCAAGGCCCGGGCAAGGGCAATACGCTGCCGTTGACCTCCCGAAAGACGTGCTCCTCGTTCCCCGACTCTGGTATCATAGCCGTTAGGTAGTCTCATAATAAACTCGTGAGCCGCAGCCTTCTTTGCGGCCGATTCAATATCTTTATGCGGAGGAAGAACAGACGTCTCCTCATCTCCTACTCCCGGCACACAGCCCCCAAGACCAATGTTAACCGCCACAGTGTCATCAAAGAGGGTAACATCCTGACTCACCAGCGCAATAGAGCGCCGCAAAGCATCCAGGCTGTATGTAGAAGCTGGTCTATCATCAAACAGCAAACGCCCTTCCTGCACCTCAAAAAAGCCCAGCAACAGGTTGAGAATTGTGGTTTTACCCCCACCACTTGGTCCCACAAAGGCAATACAATCTCCTTTTTTAATCGTGAGGTTTATATCTTTAAGAACAGGGCTACCGTCCCCATAAGAAAACGTTACATTGTCAAAAACAAGTTTCCCCGTAGGAGCAGGAATTTTGTCAGAACACACCTGCAGCGACTGTTCCTGTGGATAGTCAAGCAACGCAAAAATACGACTCGCGGCAGCCATGCTCTCTTGAAGCTGATTTTGGAGTTTGGCAATCCGCTTAGCCGGTTCATACAGCATTAACAGCGCCGTAATAAAAGCAAAGAACTCTCCAGGTGTCTGGTTGTAATAAATAATTTGATGACCCCAGTATAGAATCACACATACAATTGCTACTCCCCCCAAAAACTCCATAATCGGATGTCCCATGGCTTTGATACGAATCGCACGCAGTGTCTTATGCAGCAATGCTTCAACAATTTTTTTCATCCGCATGCCCTCATAGGCATACATATTGTATGCCTTCACCAGACGAATTCCTTGGAAACTTTGTGTCAGATGATTGGTGAGTTCTCCTACATGTATCTGAACGTTGTGGGATGTTTTGCGTAAGCGTTTCCCTAGACGCGACACAGGGATCATAGCAAGAGGAAAGACGGTAACAGCAAATATCGCCAACTTCCAATCGTAATAAAACATTACCCCACTTAAGGCAACGACAGTCAAAATATCTTTAACTAAGCTGTTAATCGTTTGAGTCATTGTGTTCTCAAGCATGCGCACATCATTAATAAACCGCGACACCAAAGTGCCTGTTTTGTGCTTTTGAAAAAAAGGATAATCAACGCGCAGCAAGTGATCAAAAAGCTGAAGCTGCAATCCTGCAATTAACCGTTGACCAACCTTCCCCATTGCAACACTTTCCCCAAAACTTGCTAAGGATTTTGCCACAAAGGTAAAAAGAACAGTGACACTAACACCATAAAGAGCTACTGGGTTCTTGCTACCGAATACATCATCAATGATGGGCTTCATAAAATGGGCCATAAGTGCCGTTGATCCCGCTACCACAATCATACAGGCCATTCCCCCCATAAGGGTAACCCACTGTTGGCGAGATTGTGTGCGCAAGAGCCGTATAATTACGGGAAATAGCGTCGTATCAAATGAAACTTTTTTCCTTTTTATAGGCACACGGGGTCTCCTGAATTTGTCAGAACTTTAGTGCGTTTCCAAATAAAATACAACGGCTGACGACCTTCTTGAAGGGCTTTCTTTTCATAGCGCGTGGAAATCCAGGAGTCATAGGGCTGTGTATAGTCTTCACAACACCCCGATATTGTTTCGAAATAAGGACTGTCCTGACACGCGCGCCAAATCCACTGCTGATAACCAGGGTCATCTGTCGCAATATATAAGGGCGCTCCTGCTTTCATTTTTTGGGCCAAAATCTGTAAGAAAATTCCTTGGATCAAACGACGCTTGACATGGCGTAGTTTCGGCCATGGATCAGGATATAAAATATAGACACCGTCTAGGGATGTATCCGGAAATAAGGGGAGTAACGCGCGAATATCCTCATCCGCTATGCGCAGGTTTTTCATGGATTCCCTCACCGCATCCGCAAGTAACCGGGCTCGGCCATTCAAAAAGGGCTCAACAGCGATATAGTCGTGGTCGGGATGTTGGCGGGCCTGAAAATGAATATGCTCTCCTGCACCACAGCCAACTTCTAAAAACACGGCACGATAGGCCTTAGCAGAATCTATTGCTGGAGGAAAAAACGCTGTAAGAGACTTCACAGTGCGCATTTGTGCAATAGTCAATGCGTAGTAAGGCCAATGGAGATTATACAGGCTTTCAATTTTTGCTGTCAGGGGTTTAGATTTGCGCCGACCATAAAAACGTAGATCATGTTTCTGTGGTTGGACAGGCAAGGATGTTACATCAGCACACATGAGCATTTTTTAAAGACCATGGTTATCCATAATATGTTTGAAGCCAGCTGACAATGTTTCCATCAAACGATCAACACCATCCATATTCTCAAAATCAAGGGTCATTTGGAACTTTTTGTTGCGCTGTTTAAGAACAACGTTTGCCGGAACATGACGCATAACATACTGAGAAATAGCCAGCAAATCTCCTTCCCACACATCGTTCTCCACAGAAAGTTCTTCCGCACCTGCATGGGTATCGGTGTGGGTTAATAGATCGGATCGTCTCCCCACATCTTCACCACTGTTTCCTTGGGAAATGGCTTTGCGCACCAGCTTTTCCGTTTGCCGTACTGTAAGATTTTTACGCAAAACAGCCTCTAGAACCCATGCGCTTTGTTCAGGCGTTAGTCCAACAAGCGTGCGAGCATGACCAAAGCTTATTTTTCCTTTGCTAACCAAGTCCTGGATGTTTTCGGGTAACCCCAGCAAGCGCAGGACATTAGCAATATGTGAACGTGATTTTCCCAGTGTGTGACTGAGAGTATCTTGGGTGTAGCCAAACTCCTTCATCAATCGTTGGTAACCACGAGCCTCTTCAATAATGGTTAAATCATGACGCTGAATGTTTTCCAAAAGCCCTAATTCAAGAGCCTGTTGGTCGCTAATATCATCACGAATAATAACAGGAATATCAGGAACTCCAGCTATTTTTGAGGCTCTCCAACGCCGTTCGCCGGCAACAATTTCGTAGGTATCCGTTTGCTGAGTGGGGCGCACAAGGACAGGCTGTAGAATCCCATGTTGACGAACAGACTGGGCAAGGGACTCAAGCTCAGCGCCATCAAAATGTTGGCGTGGTTGATAGTGACTAGGAATGAGAGCACTCAGCGGCAGCCGTTTTGTTGTTGCGTCCTTAACAGAAGACAATTGCTCGTCACCGAAGTCACTATCGAATGTCCCTCGATGATCATTTGGTCCACCGTGTGACAGTTCCGAGGAGTCTGCGTGATACCCCGCATTGACATGTGGACTCAACAAAGCAGCAAGCCCCTGTCCTAAAGCTGGTTTTTTTCCTGTGCTCATTATATGTTCCTTTTTGTTGTGTAACTTTTACGCCGACATGTGGGCAAGATTGGGCGCGAAGAGACGCTTGCATGTGGTTTTTGTGGATCGATCATGATGCGAGTTTTTCTTGATTACGTTGAATAATTTCACTAGCAAGCCCCATATACGAACGAGATCCAACCGAACGCACGTCATAGATAAGAGCAGGAACGCCATGGGACGGAGCCTCAGAAACTTTGACATTACGGGGGATTTCATTTGCAAAAACAAGCGCACCAAAATGACTGCGTACATCCTGCGCCACCTGGACACACAGAGCATTTCGCCCATCATACATGGTCAAAACAATTCCTAAAATCTCAAGGTTTGGATTAAATCCCTGACGGATCTGCGCGTGCGTATTTAACAAATGAGACAAGCCCTCAAGGGCATAAAACTCACACTGCAAAGGAATTAACATTTGTTGCGAAGCCGTAAGCGCATTCAAGGTCAATAAACCCATCGATGGAGGACAATCAATCACAACATAATCATAGCTATGATGGGATTTTCCAAGAGTGTTACGTAACCGGTATTCACGTTCAGGCAAATTGACAAGCTCAATCTCAACACCGGCCAAATCGGGCGAAGCAGGTAAAATATCCAACCCCGGGATCCGCGAAGGCCGCACAGAAGGACCTAACTGGGCTAACCCCAAAAGCACGTGGTAGCTGCCGTTGCGCTTGATATGTGGTGATAGGCCCATTCCCGTGGACGCGTTTCCCTGGGGGTCAAGATCTACAAGCAACACACGGCGCTGGCAAGCTGCCATGGCTGTTGCCACATTAATCGCAGTCGTTGTCTTACCAACACCTCCTTTTTGATTCACAACAGCAATAATTCGTGGGTTGCGTACAGGGGCCTCAGGAATATCAAAAAGATCACTCATTCGTTTTGCTCCCTCTCTGTCCTTCTATCTCCTCATGGGATTCTTTATTCAGCTGCCCTATTGATGGTTTATCGATAGGCTGCACTACCTTGGGCTCTAGATTTTGAATGATTAAAAGAGCACTGTCACTGTTTGTAAGACTGGGCTCAGTCGTGCATGAAAATCTCCATGTTTCTTGGGCAGCCACATACTCTTCACGCCATGACTGTCCTTTATGAAAAATCCCTAATCCATGACCAACACGTGTGCAGCTATCCATAACAGCCAGCATGTTCGTTAATTTACCGGCCGCGCGCGCAACAACAACGTCGTATTTCTGGGACAAAGCGTTCCAATCGGATACCAAGGGTATCAAGTTAGGCAACCCAAGACGTGATTTTACCTCAACGAGAAACGCGATTTTCTTTTGATCATTATCCACACACGTCACAGAAAGACTGGGGTTTTCAATGGCAAGGACTACACCCGGTAATCCAGCACCGGAACCTAAATCAATCACGGAAGCGCCCTGAGGAATATGGCGCAACACCTGGAGAGAGTCCGCAATGTGCCTTTCTGAAAGGTTTTCAATGGTTTTAGGACCAACCAAATTAATGTGGCGCTGCCACTTGATGAGAAGTTCACAATAAGAAGTAATGGACGGATTCATAGACCAGTCAAATGTTTCACGTGGAACAATTTCCTAGAATTATCACAAAACAATACGCAACCCAAGCATTATCTCGTGTAAAAACAGAAATTTCTACAAAAAACTATAAAATGTTCCACGTGGAACATTTTGCTAAAGTTATCACAAATCCAAAAAAGCAATCATGGATTATAATTTTACATTGTTCCACGTGGAACATTTTGCTAAACCATCCAAAACAGAAGGTGCCTTACACATTTGCCTAAAAAACAAAAAACACACCCCTAGCAGCACTCAATGTTCCACGTGGAACATTGAGTGCTAAGGGCCTAAAACTTTTTTCTCGTTAGCGATGCACCACAAAGTAGAATTTATCAGCAGTAATTATCGTCCCTGAGTGGTGACGTCTGAAAACTTTCTGATAAGCCCAACCAGGGACACACCACAGAGCACATCAGCTGGGTATTTCGACAGGTTAACGCGATAGGGTTACTCTGGGGCCTCGGATTTATTTTCAACCAAGCGTTTCCACCATCCCCGGCGTTTTTTATCAGCTGTTGAGTCTGATTTTTCAGCCTTGCTTTTAAGCTCAGCTTCCTGGGTTGTTCTTTTGATCGCTTGTTTGTTTTTTTGAGGAGTCACAGAAGGTGCATCAGCGGAAGGTGTCGTTTTTTCGAGAACTTTTTCCGCAGCAACCTCTCCTGCCTGAAGAGGGGTTTCCCCTGTTCCTCTGCGCCGACGAGAGCGACGATTCCGACTACGAGAGCGCTTAGCCTGGGGCTCAATATCTCCCGCATCAGAAGGTCCCGGCGAGGGTGATTTGGTAGCTCCATCCACAGAAACAGGTTTTATCGCCTTTGGAGGGGCATCAGCACTATTCTGAGAAGCAACCTTGGTCAGTTTCTGTTGATTTTCGGGCGATGGACTCCGCCGCTGAGGGCGTTTATTGCGCTCATGAAGGCGACCCTCTCGGGATTGCTGTGGTCGTTGAGGTGGTTTGCGCTCGCTATCAAGATCTATCACGTCTTCGGTTCCTAAGGCATGATCACTAGCAATTGCAACCTTTTTGCCGCACTCTTCCTCTATGTTCAGTAGCTGTTGGCGCATATCGTTCAAAATATACAGCGCCGCAGACGGATGAAGGGCTAAACGTACTCGCTCAGGGGCTTTGGAAGAAGAGGCCGCCTCCTGAACCTTGCGCAACACCCGTACACCCAGAAGATTTTGTGCAGGCACAACACCCCGGCCACCACAATGACTACACGCCTGAGTGATGGTTTCGAGATAACTAGCACCGAGGCGCTGGCGAGAAAATTCCAGAAGGCCAAATTGGCTTATATGACCGATTTGTACACGGGCACGATCTTCCCGCATGGCATCACGAAACTTGCGTTCCACCGCGTGCACATGTTTACTGTTGTCCATGTCAATAAAGTCAACGACGAGCAATCCCGAAAGGTTTCGCAGACGCACTTGACGACCAATTTCCTCCGCAGCTTCAAGATTTGTCTTGTACGCCGTATCAACAATATTGCGTTCGCGCGTTGCACGGCCTGAGTTAATATCAATAGAAACAAGAGCTTCGGTATGGTTAATAATTAAATAACCCCCGGAAGGCAAGGTGACTTCGTGCGCGTACAAATGGCTCAACTCAGCCTCAACACCATACTTTGCAAAAAGAGAGGATGATTTTTCCACATGTTTTTTTACCCGCGACGCATAACTTGGGCTGAGTTGTTTCATATAATTTTTGGCTTCTTGGTAAGCATCAACACCATCAACCAAAACCTCCTCCATATCCTTGCGGAAAAGATCCCGCAGCGCCTGACGGATAATATCTCCCTCCTCATACACAAGACAGGGAGCATTTGAACGCAAGGTCTTTTCCCGCACCTCATCCCACAACCGCATGAGGTACTCGCTGTCACGGCGAATTTCCGACTTATTACGATCAAGTCCTGCTGTGCGTATAATGAGACTCATGTTTGTGGGAAGATCCAACGACTCAATGATTGTACGCAAACGACGGCGATCCTTCACGTCAGAAATTTTTCGTGAAACACCCCCTTTGTGATAGGCATTAGGCATCAACACACAATAGCGCCCCGGCAATGAGATGTGCGTTGTAAGGGCGGCCCCTTTACTGCCACGCTCATCCTTAACCACCTGAACTAGCATCACTTGGCCACGCTTAATGACCTCTTGAATTTTATAGCGACGATAAAAATCCCCCAGCGTTTTCGCCTGCGACGGTGCCGGTTTGTCTTCGGCATCATCAGCTGTGCCTCCCGAAATCTCGACATCGTAATCATCGTCGTCTTCCCCATCAGGCTGATCCTCCGCCGATTTTTCCGATGGAGGTTTATCTTCTAAGAGATGTCGATCGGTAGAAAGCTCATTGGTAGCATTACCAAAAGCTTGATCATCGCCCCCCTGTTCAACAGTGTCAAAAACATCCTCAAAGAGGTTTTCATTGATTTCTGATTCGGCAAGAATTTTTTGTTGCTCTTCCTCTAGAGCTTTACGATCCTCAACAGGAATTTGATAATTACTGTGTTGAATATCAGTAAACGCTAAAAATCCATGTTTTTCCTGGCCATAATCCAGAAAGGCAGCTTGTAAAGAGGGCTCTACCCGAACAACTTTTGCCAGAAAAATGTTCCCTTTACGAGATTGATTATTTGCTGTTTCAAAATCAAAAGCAACAAGTTTGTCATTTTCAACAACAGCTACGCGGCGCTCACTGGCGTGCACCGCATCGATTAACATGCGTTTTACCATTACGTAAAATCTCCATCACTAGGGGTGACGGACGCGCTACTAATTTAACACTGTTTATCAACCTCGTACGTATATACGACTTACACAGGCGTACCCACGTTTGCATGCCTGTCAAGGAATGATCTAACCGCAATTCGAATTGTCCTTTATATATCACTGGAACGTTTCTCAAAGATACCCACGACTGGGGATTGTTAGTTTAATAGCTTGTCCAAAAACCGCCGCATTGATTGTGCAGGCGGAAAACTCATACCCACACCCTACAGCAAAAATTGTAAATTACCAACACGTTTTGTGCGCGGAACGTGCCCATGAAAAATGGGCATCCTGCCTAAGTTCTCTCAGAGTTTTGCAAAGCTTTGCTAAATTTGGCCCTTTCACAAGTCATGGCAATTCACTAATACAGCAAGGCAGCACACACAAACATACCCATAAATTATAATCATTTTAGATTTTATCACTGTGTAAAAACAACAGAAGAAGCATCTGTATAACCTCTTGCTATCCCGCAACGTATAATAAAAATAGCGTAAGAATTCCTTGACAGTTTATACGCGCTAGACAAAAGTCTGTGGTTTGATAAAATGAAATACAACAACAAATGAGTATAACCTCTGTGACAAGCCAAGCCATCCAAAAAATACCTACGCCTGTGCGCGCCGACAGTGATACCCCAGCACCCTATATATCTTCATCACAACGGTTACCCGAAATAACCCTTAAGTCTTTTATTTTGAGTATTCTTCTTTCTGCTGCAATGGCAGGAGCAAATGCTTACCTAGGTCTTAAAATTGGCCTTACCGTTTCAGCTACTATTCCAGCCGCTGTGATTTCGATGGCTATTTTGCGCTTTTTCAAAAATGCCAATATTCTGGAAAATAACATCGTACAGACCACCGCCTCCGCTGGCGAAGTCGTCGCTGCTGGGACAATGTTCACCCTTCCCGCTCTTGTATTAATGGGGTATTGGGACACATTCCCCATGTGGCAAACCTCTCTTATTGTGGGAATCGGTGGAGTTTTTGGCGTATTGTTTTCTATTCCCTTGCGTCGCGCCCTTGTGGTTGAGGGGAATCTATTATTTCCTGAAGGTGTTGCCACAGCCGAAGTCTTGAAAGTGGGAGAAAGTTCCACGTCCGAGGGAGCGAAGGACTTACTTCTTGGGGGTCTTGGTGCCACACTTTTGAAGTTTGGTCAGTCTGGTATTGTGGCTTTTTCAGAATCAATCGGTATTTGGACAAAAACCGGAGGTACGCTTATTGGTGGCAGCATTGGGCTAAGTCCTGTTCTTCTTGGTGCAGGCTATATCGTTGGGCATCCCGTTGGTATTAGTATGACAATCGGTGGTGTTGTTGCATGGTTTATAGCCTTACCACTTTTTGGATACATAGAAGGTATTCCTGAGGCTAGCTCTGTGATGGGATCAGCTATGATTATTTGGAGTTCAAAGATTCGTATGATTGGTGTTGGCATGATGGTTTTGGGAGGATTGTGGACGACAGTGCACCTTATTGATCCGATGCGTCGTGCGATTGTTTCATCCTTGAGTTCGCTGAAAAAATCAGCCTCGGGTGCCAAAGTGAGAATCTTACGCACGGAGCAAGATATTCCGTTTATCTATGTTTTATGGAGCATTATGGCTTTATGTCTGCCACTTATTCTGATGACACATAATTTGTTTGATCCGCAATCACTGTCCTTCACAAGTCTTGGGTATGCGGGTGTGATTATGGCAATCATTATAGCAACACTTGTGCTCGGTTTTCTGGTGTCAGCCATTGCAGGGTATATGTCGGGGATTTTAGGTTCATCAAATAATCCCCTTTCTGGCGTCACAATTATGGCCGTAATGTTTGTGTCTCTGTTGTTGCTTGTGCTTATGTCAAACGATCTCGGACAGGCTATTTCTGCAGCAACCCTTGCCGGTATTTCGATTATCATAGCGGCCGTTGTCGCGTGTGCAGGTGCCGTAAGTTGTGATAATCTTCAAGATTTGAAAGCAGGACAATTAGTCGGAGCGACACCTTGGAAACAACAGGTTATGCTAATTGTTGGTGTGATTGTTGGGTCATTATTAATGGCACCAATTTTTAACGTGCTTTTTGCAGCTTATGGTATTGGGGATGTTATGCCACGAGAAGGAATGGACCCTGCGCGGGCTCTTGGGGCACCAAAAGCAGCTATGATGGCCATGGTAGCCAAGGGCGTATTTACGCACTCTCTTGATTGGAGCATGGTGACCATTGGTGGAATCGCAGCCATTCTTGTAATCGCAGTAGACGAGGTTCTGCGCGCGCGTGGATCAGAGTTCCGTCTCCCTGTATTGGCTGTTGCTCTTGGTGTATATATGCCCTTAGAGATTACACTTCCTGTTTTGATTGGGGGGTTGATTTCTCTTTATGCTACAAAGAAGCTTGACAAGGCACGGGGGATTCTTGGCATTCACTTTCACAATGTTGTAGAGGTTGCGCGTCGGCGAGGGATGCTTTTTGCGTCAGGGCTTGTTGCGGGTGAAGCTCTTATTGGCATTACCATTGCCGCCATGATTGTTTCCGTGCCGTCCATGCGCGATTCTCAAGAAATGTTGAATTTGAGTGTATTCGCACAAAATATTGGGGGTACTGTTGTATTTGCTCTCATGTGCGCCTATCTATATACTATCAGTTCCCGTACCTCAAGGTCTCTGTAAAGAACCGACGTAGGGAGGGCGCAACACACTTACCTACCCGCCTGCAGTATAGCAAGGATAGGTGGTTTCATTGATGAAGGAGCACAGCCATGGCACGTCTTCAGGTTTTAACGCTTCCTGATGATCGCCTGCGCCTTGTTGCAACACCAGTGGTTGCAGTCAACGGTGCTGTACGCAAACAGCTTGATGATATGCTTGAAACGATGTACGCCGATAATGGTGTAGGACTTGCAGCAACTCAGGTCAATATTCACAAGCGCATGATTGTCATAGATCTGCGTGAGGATCTCCCTCAGGCAGCCTCTTCTGGTGTTTACAAGATGATCAATCCTGAGATTATCTGGTCAAGCCCAGAAACAACGACAAACAATGAGGGATGTCTTTCAGTTCCGGAATACCGGGTAAAAGTGACGCGATCCGCATGTATACGTCTCCACTATTTGGATGAGAATGGAGATCCTCAAAACATCAAGGCCGAGGGAATGCTTGCTGTGTGCATTCAGCACGAAATTGATCACCTCAATGGAAAGCTGTGTATCGATTATCTCTCTCCCCTAAAGCAAAAAATGGCCCTTAAACGCCTTGCCAAACTCAAACGTTTTTATAAAACGCTTCCTGAAGAAGACACACCCGATGCCTGATAAGGAAATTAAGAGTCAAAACAAGAGTAAAACTTCAAAGGCCTCTCCCACACAACCGCTCCGTGTTGTCTTTATGGGAACCCCCGACTTTGCTGTACCAAGCCTAGTGGCTCTTCTACAGAAAGATACTCTCTATGAAATCGTCGGGGTCTTTACACAGCCTCCTCGTCCTGCTAATCGGGGACAAAAGCCTCAGAAATCCCCAGTGCATCTTTGTGCTGAGGATCATAACCTTACCCTTTTTACCCCCGAGAAACTATCCCCTGTTGATGCTTATGAATCTTTCTGTGCCCTTGCTCCTGATGTGTGTGTCGTCGTGGCCTATGGGGCACTCTTGCCACAGCGATATCTTGATGTGCCAACGCACGGGTGTATTAATGTCCATGGATCATTGCTACCCCGGTGGCGGGGTGCAAGCCCCATTCATGCATCAGTCATTTATGGTGATACAGAAGGGGGGATAACCATCATGGAGATGGTGAGAGAATTAGACGCCGGCGATATGTTAGCACATGTTGCTGTGCCCATTACACCAAAAACAACAGCAGGGGAATTTCATGATGTGTTATGCCACAAAGGGGCTGAGATTCTGACGCATACACTTGCGAGATACTGTGCCGGGAACATTATCCCTGTCCCCCAAGATCATACCCTGGCCACATACTCTGGGAAACTCACCAAAGAGTCGGGGCGGATTGATTGGACACAGTCGGCATCTTTTGTAGACCGTCATATCCGCGGACATACGCCCTGGCCAGGTGCCTGGTTTACCTACGATGGTGTGCGCATTAAAGTACTCAAAGCAACCCCTGTGATTACCCTTGAAATGAAACCTGGGGAAATTAGTCCAGATAGTATGCATATTGGATGCAGAGGAGGGGCCATGCGTCTCGAGACGGTCCAACGAGCAGGAAAAGAACCCCAAGATATCATCCCGTTCTTACGGGGTTTTCCGATGGCTCCTGGAAGTTGTGTGATCCATTCACGTGCGCTATAAACTCACCATTGAATATGACGGAACGGGATTTGCTGGGTGGCAAATGCAGCCCACTGCAATTACTGTACAAGGTGTCTTATTAGAAGCGATCGGTAAGTTTACACAGACCGATCCTTCACACATTTCTATTATGGGATCAGGGCGCACGGATGCTGGCGTTCATGCACTCGGACAGGTAGCTCACGTAGACTTTGAGCGTTCCTACACCCCCCACCAAGTCCGGGAAGGAATAAATAGTCACCTCAGGAAACATCGCGTATGTGTGGTAGAGGTGAGCCAGATAAGCAGTGAGTTTCACGCCCGATTTTCTGCACTCCGGCGATCCTATCGGTACAGAGTTCTCAACCGCCGTGCGCCTCCATCGTATGAACACAACAAGGTGTGGCATTGCCCTGTGAACCTTGATCGGGATGCCATGCAAGAAGCTATACCCTATTTTCAGGGCCTACAGGATTTTACATCCTTCCGCGCATCACTCTGTCAAGCGACAAACCCCATTCGTTCGCTAGAGTCAATTACCCTCATAGCGCACGAAGATGAACTACACCTGAATGTTTCCGCCCGTGCATTTTTACACCATCAGGTGCGCAACATTATGGGAACCTTGATGTGGGTTGGAAAGGGTAAGTTTAAACCGCAAGATATTCCAGGCATTTTCGCAGCACGTAATCGCTCTGCTGCTGGACCGACGGCTCCACCTTATGGGCTTTGCTTTATGAAGGTCGACTATCCCGAGGTACTGATCAAAACTTGGCAGGATGGGATTGAGTGAACTGGGATATACATCTGGAGAACTTTTATGAAATGCTTCGGGTAGAGCGCGGATGTAGCAACAACACACGCATTGCTTATAAAACAGATTTACAAAAAGTACAGGGTATCCTTGGGAAAACCAGGCTTGAAAATCTCACGCGGGAGGAAATTTATACCTTTCTGGAGAATGAGTATGGTCAGGGAATGGCATCTTCTACTGTTAGTCGTCGCATTTCAGCCTTAAGACAATTTTTTCACTTTTTGATTACTGAGGGAGTTCTTGAAACAGACCTTACACAATACCTGAAAAAACCCCGCTTAGGGCGCACTCTTCCCAAGCACCTCAGTGTGGAAGAGGTTTCTTGCTTGATTGAAGCTAGTCACGACAAAGAGGGCATAGAGGGCTTGCGTTTAACAGCCATGATGGAGATCCTCTACGCCACGGGTATGCGTGTTACTGAGCTTGTTTCAATGGCCCGCAATAGTCTCATTAAAAGCCAAAACCATGACTTGGTGCGGGTATGCGGAAAAGGCAGCAAAGAACGCCTTATTCCTCTTACGCACCACGCAATCAAAGCGCTGGATGCGTATCTTCCTTTGCGTGACTCTTTCGGCGCAAGAACAAGCCCCTTTCTGTTTCCCTCACGCGGGGTTCTGGGGCACCTTACGCGCCAACGATTTCACCAGTTAATCAAAGAGCTTGCGCTTTCTGTGGGAATTGACGCCCGCAAAGTTTCTCCGCATGTCATCCGTCATGCCTTCGCCACGCATTTATTAGCTAGAGGGGCTGATCTTATTAGCGTGCAAAAACTTCTCGGACACAGCAGCATCAATACCACAGAAATTTATACGCACATCTTGCCTGAATCACTCAAAGATTTGGTTGAGAGTTGTCATCCCCTGACACAACGTGCTAAAGAAAAAGAATAATTTTTGGAGCTTACGATGGTACATCTTGATTTTGAAAAACCGATTATTGAGCTTGAAAACAAAATTACCGAGCTCCAACACTTATCATCAACAGATTTCAGTATCACAGGAGAGATCACCCGCTTGCGTGAAAAAGTGCATACACTCCTGGAAAAAACCTATGGTTCCCTTACTCCCTGGCAAACGGTACAGGTGGCCCGCCATCCAGATCGTCCACACACTCAGGCCATTATTGATCATCTGATCACCGATTTTACTGAGCTGCACGGTGATCGCAATTTTGGGGATGATCGGGCTATTATTGGTGGCATTGGTCGCTTTCGAGGAACCCGCTGCGTTATAATTGGTCATGAAAAAGGAAACGACACAGAATCCCGAATTCGCCACAACTTCGGAATGCCTCTTCCCGAAGGATACCGCAAAACTCAACGCTTAATGAAGCTGGCAAACCGCTTTAAAATCCCTGTAGTCGCTTTTATTGATACGGCTGGGGCTCATCCCGCACTTGAAGCAGAAGAGCGTGGACAACATCAAGCCATTGCTGAAAGTATAGAGGTTACACTCAACCTTCGCGTGCCTGTTGTCTGTATTATTACGGGGGAAGGGATGTCTGGAGGGGCTATTGCCATTGGTGCAGGGAACGCCGTTTGCATGCTTGAACATGCTATTTATACCGTGATTTCACCAGAGGGCTGTGCGGCGATTTTGTGGAAAACAGCTGATAAAAAGCAAGAGGCCGCCACTGCACAAAAATTAACCGCACAGGACTTGCTTGGACTTAAAATCATTGATGAAGTGATCAAAGAGCCCCTTGGTGGAGCACATCGTAACCGGCAAGACGCCATGGCAGCAATTGGCGATGCGCTTGAGCGCCAACTTATCCGCCTTATGCGCATCCCCGATGGTGATATACGCCAGCACCGGTGGGACCGTTTCCTCCATATTTCCCGCAAAGTATCCTAAGAAAATAAAACCATCAATCGGAATAATTGTTTTTAATAAAAGTATTAATATAAATATTATCCTTTAAAAACAAATAATTAGTAACAGTGAATATTTATCGGTATTAATAAAATATTAGGGGTTCACTGTTATCATACTACGCAAAGCTACAGAAGAAATCATCATGCGAAAAATTTTATCTTTCCTCAATGCTTGTGTATTCATTTTCAACACATATACACCAATACAAGCAGGGACATCCTCTGAGTTTAATTTTCCTGTCTTTTACGCAAGCGTTCAAGAGGCCAATAAAGAAATCCGCGTGCTATCCGGTGTTATTGCGAATACTGCTGCAGAAAAGCGTAGGGATATTAGCATTCAAAGCGCCATAAGCTTTTCAAAAAAATACCTGGGAATGCTGAAGCAACTTCCCAAATTCTCGGAATACTTACAGAAGAATAGCAAAAACTCTTCCGTCCAAAGGGCAGCAACAAAGTATCGCTTTATTGATCATGAGTTAAGTCGCATGAATGAAGAGTACTACAAAGCTCAGGCAGAAAAAGAGTTTGAAAAAGGAGGAAAGCTGGATCTTTATAAGTATCTGTTAACCATGATTTCTACACTTGAAAACGCTGGAACATTCAGCAAAGAACATGCAAATTTAACGTATCACGGCGTTATGGGAATTGTTTTTATTGTTCACGAGTTATACAGAAAATTTGAAGACGTCAGCGGGCGCGATCCCAAATTGGAAAAACGTATCAACACAGCTATTGTGAAGTTTTTGCGTCGTGCTCTTTAAGTTATCGCCTCTCTCACCCAAGCCATGAACCACGCTCTATCACAGAGTGTGGTTTTTTATGGTGTTGTTTGCAATCCTTGGGTAGTATGCCTTCATTGATCCTATACACCCTCTCGATTTTTCTATGAATACAATGGTTGCAACGAAACCAGAGGTCCCGGAAATTATCTGCGCGGGCAAAAAAACAGCCTCTGGGCGTTCCTGGCAATACCGTCTCTTTGACCATGCGGCTTGCGTGGCTTTACGAGAGGAAGCAGGGCTTGACGACACACTAGCCCAATTGTTGGCTATGAGGCACGTCAATCCAACAGAGGTCGGGGATTTTCTCAATCCTACTCTCAAAAAATTGCTGCCTGATCCCAGTCATTTGCATGATATGGATCGTGCCGTTAAACGCTTAATCCAAGCAATAAAATCCCAAGAGACAATCGGCATTATTGGTGATTATGATGTAGATGGTGCATGCTCAACAGCCATTTTGGTGCATTATCTAAAGCACATGCATGTTGCGTGTCATTTTATTATTCCGGATCGGATTCTTGATGGGTACGGCCCACAACCACATCTTATCGAACGCCTTCAGCATAAAGGGTGTTCGCTGATCATTACACTCGATTGTGGGAGCACCGCAACGGCGGCTTTGGCTTTCGCCCAAAAACAAAGACTGGATCTTATTGTAATTGATCACCATAGTATGCAAGAGATCCCCGATACTTTTGCGCTTGTAAACCCCAATAGGCCCGACCAAACATCAAACCTCACAAATCTGTGTGCCGCAGGAGTTGTTTTTATCTATCTGGTAGGTGTTAATCGTGCCCTGCGCCAACAGGGGTATTGGAACCAGGCGCCTGAAGGAGACCTTCGGGATTACCTTGATCTTGTTGCACTTGCCACTGTTTGTGATGTGATGCCTCTTACAGGGCTTAATCGTGCTTTTGTAAAGTGGGGGCTTGATAAATTACGCCACCCTCGACCAGGCATACAGACACTTATGGCAGTTATCGGAATAAAAGAAATCACAAATGCCTACCACCTTGGGTTTGTTATTGGTCCTCACATCAATGCCGGAGGACGTGTAGGATCCCCAGATATCGGCACAAAACTTCTCTTGAGCGACCATAAGGATGAGGGACGTTTGTTGGCAGAGAAACTGAAGGATTGTAATAACGAGCGCCGTGATTTAGAGAAGAAAGCTATCAGCCACGCGAGCCACCTCGCAAAAGATCTTGTGTCACAAAACGTGCGTTTTTTGGTTATTCATCAATCAGATTGGCACCCGGGCATTATTGGCATTGTAGCCGGCCGCATCAAAGATATGTTCCACAGACCCGTAGCAATTTTGTGCGGAAGTGGCGATTCTGTCAAAGGTTCCGTTCGGTCTATTCCCGGCATTCATGCGGGAAACATCATGCAAAATCTAGTGAACAGTGGGACTCTTATTCAAGGGGGAGGGCACGCAATGGCTGCTGGTCTTACAGTACATGAAGAGAATATTCACGCACTCCAAAGCCGGGCCAATATGGCAGTATCAATCAATGCTGTCAGTCATCCCCATACTGATGTCGATATGATTCTCTCACCCAGCGGAGCAACGGTACATTTGATTAAAAACTTTAATACCCTTGCTCCGTATGGAAACGGCAACCCCACACCCACATGTATCATCACACATGCAATCATTGAGCATATTCGTGATATAAAAGGCGAACACATAGGTCTAACACTCAGTGATGCAGCTGGCGGACGTTTAGATGGGATCGCTTTTCGGACATCCCAAAGCATTTTAGGGGATATGATCCATATGAATAAGGGAAAGCCTTGTCACTTTTTGGGAACACTTAGCCTTAATGCGTGGAACGGAAATGAGCGCCCCCAACTCATTATATCGGACGTATGTGAAGCAAATCCCTAGCCCTTAAAAGCATGCGTATTGCCAAACGTTAGTAAATGCAGACGAACCATATAACTGGTTCCTGAACTGGTATAAATGGTGCCAGAAAAATTGTCACGCTGAATACTAAACTCCATTTTTAGGCACTCATTTTCATAAGCAACACGGGCAAAACGCTTGAGGATAAATTTAGGGTTTGATAGATTCCGGGTGAAACCAACCTCTGAAGACCAATGCTTGAGAAACTGGGATGAGACAGAGCTTGTAATCTGGTGCTGACCATGTTCATCCGTAGGATTTCTATCCTTACGAATAAATATAAGCGTGGTGTGCAATTTTAGCATGGAGGGTCCAACGCCTGCTGTAAATTCATGGCGGCGCACAGCAAACTTATCCTGGGTAAAGCGTCCTCGATAGTAAGCATCAACATATTCATGGGGATTTGTATACATACGCGTCACATAATCTGTGCGTCGTTTTGAGGCACCAATGGGTCTTTCGGAATCGTTAGGATACGCAAAGCTATAACTTTGCCCCAGATAAATAGTTGTTGGACGTAAGCCTGCGTTATACAGAGCCCATTTAATACCATAGTTCACACGACTGCCGAGATCTACTTTATCGATCCCACCAAAGCGATTGGTGTGGTGATGATTGATATCCGTCACTTCACGGATACGACTGTCGTCATTAGGAAATTTGTTGTTCCAATTTTTTTTGGGCTTTTCAATTACACTGATCATTGGTGTAATTATAAGTGGCTTTGAAAAACCATGCGTTAGTAGCGGTAATTTCCAATGAAGAGCAGCATGGGGAACAGCCCGGGTTAGGTTGCGACGGTTCATAACAGGCGATGTTTTTACATCAGTTGCTGCGTTGTCAGGACGATAAACATAGCCATCCGTACGCACGCCAAGAATAAGTTTATACTCGTCCCCCAGGCGGCTTTGGTAAGGAAGATTCCATTGGGTCAAAGCATGAATGCGGTGCACAGACTCCCCGCGTGAGCGGCTTAAACCTAATACACTGCCATCAATACTCCAATAACTGTTCGCCCACTGTGGGGCTGTTTGATAGTTCACATCAATAGAAGGTAGGATTAAAGGCATGGAATGTGCATTATCATTCTCAAGGAGCGGTTGGAATGTAATGGCTTCTGCATGGATATAAGTGCGCTTGTAAAAACCTTCGGCGTTTACTTGGGATGTCAAATATGACGCGCGCGAAAGCCCCTCAATGGGGTACAGACGGGCGTAACTACGATTTGATGTGCGTTTGATAGAAACTCTACCGCGCCAATTTTCATTGATATCCATGGCGTATGTCGTATCAATATGGCCACGCATCCCTCCTTTTTCACGTGGACGATTTTTATGTGTAACCCCTGCGCTTCCTCCTAAAGAAAGGATGGAGTTATGGAAGCGTTGACGGTAGCGGACATTCATAATTTGTGACTGTGTGCCTATCGCTGGCGTAAGCAAGAAGTCTTTATTTGTTCCTAGGGCAATATAGTAGGGTGTTTCCACAACATGGCCAAAACTTCCTCCGCGTATCGTGGGCGTTAAAAGACCCGAGCGACGCTCTACAGAGGGATCCGGGTGAGAAAAATAGGGAATATACATCACAGGGACACCCCCTACCTCAAAGGTGGCATCTGAATAAGAGAGGTCTTTTTTCTCCATATCCCAATGAACATTACGTGCACGCAACTGCCACAAAGGTTGGGATAAAGGATCCTTGCGGCAAAACATACACGGCGTATAACGGACAAAGTTCATGTTTGCGGCTTTGGGTTGTTGAAAATTTCCCTCCAAAGCAGTCAGTTTTGTATGCGCATCCAAAAGAGCACGAATACGAAAAATATATCCCTTTTTCAGATCCTCTGTTAGGACTGCTTGGTCCACAAAAAGGGTATGGCCCTCAGCGTTTTCAATTTGCACATTTCCTGTTGCTGTTACTTTATCATACTCTTTTTCGTAAATAACTTTATCGGCACGCACAAGCATGCCTTTGTGTGAAAGAATAACATCTCCGTTTGCCTCTATCTGGGTCGGGGTTTCTTTCACAAGGATACTGTCCGCACGAAAAACAAATGCAGGACTGTGCATTTGCTTTGCAGCACTTGTACACGAAATAATTACTCCAAGAGAAATTATCAAACGTAATGTTTCCCATACATGCTGCATTGTGTACATCTAGCCTTCCTCTTTGTGAATCAACATACCCAAGGGTAAGAACAAACTTACACCCACCGGTATCCAGGCACTTGCTTGTATTGGTAGCACCCCCGATAACCCCATCGCCAGAGATATTTCCCGAAATGTAAAAAGAAAAAAACCGGCGCCAAGCGTCAAAAGACTTTTCGTCATCACACCACCCTCTCGCAAGGGATGCATTAGGAAAATACCGCCAGCTAAAATCATTCCCAGCATCCAAAAAACGCGGGCCAAGCTTGCATGCCAATAAAGTGAATAGGCATCCACAATGATGCCTGATTTTTCAAGCAGGTGGATGATTTTTGGAATTTGCCAAAAAGAAAGCAGCTTGGGATTAAGGTAGCGCTCTTCAATGTCTTTTTGCTGAAGCTTTGATTGCACACTGATTGTCTCAACATAATAGGGAGGGGAGGCCGGAGATACGATCCACGCTTTTGCAAGATTTAGTGCTCCATAACCATCAAGCTGTCCGAGTTCTGCATCAATGCGCTTATGAAGAGTGACCCCTGCGCGATCAAAGAAAAGAACAGATATTCCCCGCAAAACGCCAGTTTTTCGATTAATGCTAGCAATGCGGTAAATGCGTGAATTATTCTCCTCGATAAGCCGTGTCCAAATACCATTCTCAGAAGCCAAAAACTGTTGATCGCCATGCTGAAGATGTCGCGCTTCAAGAAACTCAAACCGCTTCACCATAAACCGTGATAATGAATTTAACAGCACAAGATCCACTGCACCAATAACAATGCCTACCAACAGAAACGGAAGCATGATTTGGCGAAACGAACCCCCAATTGCTTTGATAATCACAAGCTCATTACGACGATTGAGCGACCACAAACACACCATGGTGGCAACTAACATCACTATCGGAGCAACCTGCTCAAATAAATAGGGGACTCGCAATAGCCCCATCTTAATTACAAGCAAGGTGCTTATATGAGGCAACAGAACCGCCCGACGAAAGATACTCATCACATCTACAAGAAAAATAAGCGTTGCAAAAGCAGTTCCGATTACACAGAACCACCGAATAAAATTCATCATTAAATACGAAGAAATTCTCCATGACACTTTCATCATGTGTGCCACCACCTACGAAGAGAGGCAGGGGGCTTTGCCAAAACAGAAAGTGTACCCAGAAAAAGTGTTCCCAGAAAAATATAGCCGACCACATTCAGCCATATTGCCCGCTTTGCAAGTCCGAAAATCCCCATTAGTAACAGTTGCGTTGTTACACTAAGGATCACGCCAATAAAGGCTTTTTCATAACGCTGGCTACGGCGCGAAGACCCAAGAAGCATACTTAACGATCCAAAAATTCCAAAAAGGAGAATCAGGGTGGGCGTTAGAAGGCGCTTGTGGAACTCAGCATAGGCTTGATTAAGGGTAAAATATGCATGGAGGTGGGGGGGGTAGGTATACAAATCTTTCATTGTTTGGCCATGAACACTTACCTTCATAGAGCCTGAACTTTCCGATTTTTCGTTCAGCACAACATCGTATTGCTCAAACATAAGAAGGGTTGGCTGAAGCGTGTCAGGATTTCTTTCATGTCGCACACCCTTGTACAAGGTCATGTGTAGACGGTTATTTTTACGGAAAAAAATACCTTCGCGCGCCGTGATTGTAGATCCCCCTTTACGCATATCATGGATCAAGAGCCCTTCAAGAATTTTTCCTTTTTGTGCTTTGCGAACATAAACTGTCAGATTATCAAAGTTAAGAAACTGCCGATCTTGAATATAAAAATTGGGAGTTGTGTTGCGAATTTTGTGCAGTGTCTTCACAAATAGTTGATTCGTTTTGGGCACAACAACCATAGTGAGCAGGGCTGTTATAATCACCAACAATCCCCCCGCAAGAAGAACCGGACGCGTGATGTCAAGATTGCTGTTTCCCACGGCCCGCAAAACAACCAGCTCATTATCTCCTTCCATGCGATAAAAAACAAAAAGTGTCCCGAGTAAAAACCCAAAAGGCAACACAACCGTCATAATCTCCGGTAAGATGAGTACAGAAAGCTTTAAAAGAGTAGCAATTGGAAAGCCCTTTTGCACGATGACCTCAGTGAATCGCAAAGTTTGGGTCATCCACACTGTTATTGTTACAACCGATATAATGACACATGTCGTAAAAAAAAGTTGCTTGAAGATGTATCGCGTACTAATAAACATACAGGGCTATAATTTCGTTAAATCAAACAGGACAGGGTCAAAAACGTATGAAGAACACATTGCCTCGCATTTTGTATCGCTATTTCGGGATCTTTGCAATTTTTTTCACTGCCTCCTTTGGAATTATAGCTGCTGATCACGAAGTAATCGCCACTGTTAATGATCTACCAATTTCCAACTTTGATCTTACACACAAAACAAAGTTATTACTCCTTTTTACAGGGCAACCGGATACACTTGAGGCCCGTGAAGCACATAAAAAACAAGCGCTTCAGCTATTAGTCCGTGAAATGCTGCAAATTGGCTATGTAGAAAAACTAGGTGTTAAATTTTCAGATAAAGAGTTTGATGATGCGCTGGCACGACTTGAGCACATGAATAACAAGGAACCAGGTTTTTTTAAAAAACTTATTGCTGAAAAGGGCATTAGCCTGAAAATTCTGCGTCTCAATGTTCTAGCCAACTATGCGTGGCAAATGCTAATTTCTGAGCGCTTTGCAAACTTTATCACTGTTTCCAATGCCGAAATTGATGCGCGTCTCGCTCTTGTAAAAAAACAACAATCGACTCCTCATGTTCACTTTTATGAGATTGTATTGCCTTTTGATTCCGAGGCATCTCGCAGGGATGCAGAGCAAACAGGTTATGAGGTCCTCCAACACCTGGACAATGGTGCTGATTTTCGCGCTCTAGCCCAACAAGTATCCCAAAGTGGGACAGCCTCCGTTGGGGGTGATGTGGGATGGGTTGCTCTTCATGAACTTGATCCACCGATTCAGCATCTTGCCAAAAATCTGAGCATTGGGAAAACATCATCATTGACGCCCCTACCCCGCTCTTATCATATTATCATGATGAAAGATAAAAAAGATACTGCCCCAGCTGTTGAGCCAGAAACCTTTTATTCCTATGTTGAGGCCTTCATTCCCAACCCCAAGAATGGGGATGAGGGTGAAAAAAACAGACTGCGGATTAGGATTCCTACCATTCACAAAAATGCAAAGTCCGAAAAAACGCTTCGCAGTCTTTTGAAGGGCATTAAAAATACCCAAATAAAGTCTCATGATCACATAACATCCCAGCAAATCGCCCCACAAATGCTCGCTTCTTTTCGGAAAATGTCTCCTGGAGAAACGCTGCCGCTCTCTGTTCGGCCTGAGGGGTGGTATATTACTGTTTTGGTGGATAAAAAAGAGTACACAGGTGAAGAGCTTATTAAGCAGCAAATCAAAATGCATATGCGCGCTGACCGTATCGCCAAAATTTCACAGCGAGAAATGAATACGCTTATGCGCCGAGCGCACACAGAGGATCGCACAAACTCCGGCATTGTCCGCTCTTCATTTACACACACAGCACTAGAGGGCTCCAAACAGTAGGTCGCGATGGTTACGTCTATGTTCCCAAGCAATGCCGTACCTGGCCTTAATGTGTCTGCTCTTCCGACACTTGAAAAAACATTAGTGCTGACCAATTTCCGTGCCAAAAAATCCTTAGGGCAGAATTTTTTGCTTGATATGAATATCACACGGCGTATTGCTCGTGCAGCCCCGCACATTGATCAGGGAACAGTTCTTGAAATTGGACCCGGTCCGGGAGGATTAACACGGGCTTTGTTCGTTGAGGGCGCTCGCCATGTTATTGCTATTGATCCAGACATGCGCGCCGCAGGAGCTTTAGGGCTTTTATCACCCCATTTGGAAGAAGGGCGCAAGCTTGAATTCTTGAATGAGGATGTTCTTAAACTTAGCCTACATACGCTTGGGGTAAATCCACGACAAGTAGTAGCGAATATTCCTTATAATCTTACCAGCCCCATCGTGATTCAGCTTTTGCGTCATATTGACGCATTCAGCTGCATCACGATTATGGTACAAAAAGAAGTTGCTGCACGCCTTATGGCGGACACGCGTACTAAAGATTATGGGCGCCTTTCGATTATTACACAATGGTGTTGTGAGGGACGGGCATTGTTTACATTACCACCTGAAGCCTTTACGCCAGCACCGAAAGTGTCCTCAACCGTCATTCAGCTTACTCCCCGAAAAAACAGGGAAACTGTTTCTTTTCAGGCCTTAGAAAAGCTCACACATTTGCTTTTCCAGCAACGGCGGAAAATGTTGCGCGGGACTTTGCGGCACCTGTCAGAAGAAGACTGGAACGTGTGTATAGACCACAACATTCAGCCTACGCAACGCCCCGAAGAGCTGAATGTACAAAAGATGTGCTGGTTGGCAAACTTTCTCGATAAATAATGCAGCATCTGCACTTCTTTGATTGAAATAAAACCGTATTCATGAAATACAATAAGTATCAATTTATACATGGATGGAATACGCATGGAAAAACAAAAAGCAGTCGACGCCGCAATTAGCCAAATTGAGCGTATGTTTGGCAAAGGATCCGTTATGCGGTTGGGGCAACGTGAAAGTATGGAGATTGCTGCCATCCCAACAGGATCTCTTGGACTTGATATCGCTCTTGGTGTCGGCGGCTTGCCTCAGGGACGTATTGTTGAGATCTATGGACCTGAAAGCTCAGGTAAGACAACTCTGACCCTTCATGTTATTGCATCGGCCCAGAAACTGGGATTTAATTGCGCTTTCGTTGACGCAGAGCATGCGCTTGATCCTGCATATGCAGCAAAACTAGGGGTTAACCTTGACGATCTCATCATTTCACAGCCTGATTTTGGTGAGCAAGCCCTGGAAATCACGGATACACTGGTGCGCTCGGGGGGTATTAACCTTGTCGTTGTCGATTCAGTAGCAGCCCTTGTTCCCAAAGCCGAACTTGAGGGGGATATGGGAGACGCACACATGGGGCTTCAGGCGCGGTTAATGAGCCAAGCACTGCGCAAACTAACAGCCTCTGTATCTCGAGGAAACTGCATGGTAATCTTCATCAATCAAATTCGTCAAAAAATTGGAGTGATGTTTGGAAATCCCGAAACAACAACGGGGGGTAATGCCCTGAAGTTTTATGCCTCTGTACGTATTGATATACGACGCATTGGAGCCATCAAAGACAAAGAGGAAGTTGTTGGGAATCAAACACGCTGCAAGGTTGTAAAGAACAAGGTTGCACCACCCTTCAAGGTTGTTGAGTTTGATATTATGTACGGCAAAGGAATTTCCCAATCTGGTGAAGTTTTGGACCTTGCTGTGAAAGCGTCAATCGTCGAAAAAGCGGGATCCTGGTACTCCTACAAAACAGAACGTATTGGCCAAGGACGGGAAAATGCCAAAAAGTTTCTTGAAGATCACCACGACTTAATGAGTGAAATTGAAAAAGCAATCCGGCTGAATGCAGGACAACTTTCTGAGGTCATGATGACTGGTGAAGATGCCACCGAGAACAGTGTAGATGACGACACATCAACGGCAGCATAACGCTATAACCCTATTGTTTATCTCAGGATATTGAATTTCTTCTGATTTTTCTCAGAACGGGGATACTTCCTTTGTTTTCTTTAAGGTTTTCTCTTCCTTTGTATGAGGGTCTGAAAATGGGATTTATCTACTATATTCACTAGAGTATACGTGACGTCTGTAACGCTTTCTTTAACTACTGCTTAAGGGTTTTTCAGACTCGTTTATTGTGACAGATTCATCGGATAGGATACCCAAGCCTCTTTCAAGCGCTTTGTACGCCTTATTTTAAACCTCACGTTTCTATTAAGGGGGCGAGATTTCTAAGAGCGCGCTTCCACCACACTGGGGGCTGGACCAAGCTCCACAGGCTCAAGACCAGAGTCCAAGGAAGCATCCGTGTGGGATGGTTTTCTTGATGTGTTTGTAGAATCCTGGTCAACGTCTGTACGCTCTGTTTGTTTTGTAAGAGAGTCTGTATCGCGCACCCGCACATACGAAACTACTTTTTGTACGCCCTTTGATTTGCGCGCAATAGCAATAACGTCATCGAGTTCCTTTTGGTGGCGAGCGATCCCCATGATGTATACGATACCCTCACATGTTTTTACGGTGTAATTCACAGACTGTATCTGGGAATCCGTCAGCATTGATGTCGATATCTTTGAGGTAATCCAGGAATCACCCACATAGCCACTTGTTTTGGGTGGGGCTTCTCCTACTGCGATGCGGTCAATAGCTTCTACAACACCAGAAACTGTCCAGGTTAGGCGTATGGCCTCTTTTTTCATTGCTTCTGTTTCCACACGCCCCGTAAGTAGAACACGCCCTTCCCGCACGGTCACACTAAGGCGACTGAGTAACTTGGGTTGATTTTTCGCCCATGTTGCATTCACACCTGAGCGCAAAGCGGCATCGGAAATTGTTCCGGTGATTCCACGTTCCTCTACCAAGGTTGTGGTTACAAACATTCCCGCTGCCCCAACAGCAACAGGGACACATCCCCCCAAAGCAAAAAGGGCTGTTAAAAGAGTAGCCACACACAATTTTGTCAACAACAGCAAAAGTCCTTCTTATATATGTGTATGGTTATGGCGTATTTTCTTCCATTTGTGAAGTGTTTCTGTAGTGTACCCAGAACCCCAACCCCCAACACATATACTCATCCACACGCATATCTTTCAAACCTAACACATAGTGGTGGGCACGAAAGTAGTTTGCAGCACGCGCAATGCGTCGCCGTTGGTGATCTGTAAGAGCACACAGGGCATCCTGACGTTGCCAGCGATATTTGACCTCAATAAAAACGAGGGTGCGCCCATGTATGTAAATCAAATCAATTTCTCCGTAGGGTGATCGATAGCGATGCGCTACAGGGATATACCCTTTAATGCGCACAACAATTCGAACCCACCACTCAACAATATAGCCCTTCGTATGATTACTAAGCATGATAGAACAAACACTGTATCGGTGTTGTTTTTCCTCTCAGTCTTGCAAGAAAATAGAGAGACATTAAGAAGTGACGTTTTTTAGTTTTAATGCCCGCATGTATATTTCTTGGCGGGGACGGGCAAACATTTCAGCAACAAGACGTGAGGCATCCTTGACAGAGTGTTTCTCCAAAATAGTCACAAGTGTTGCATCAATCGTCTCTGGTGTGGTTTCCTTATCAGGACATCCCGCAACAATCAGGACAATCTCCCCCTTCAACGTCATAGTGGATAGGCCTATAGATACATCATCCAAAGACCCACGAACAACCTCTTCAAACCGCTTCGTCAGTTCACGCGCAACACACACCTGACGAGACCCAAAGCAGGCGTGCATATCACTCAAAACAGCACCTAAGCGAAGAGGGGTTTCATAAAAAATGAGGGTTTCTGATACACACGAGAGTGCTTTGAGTTTGAGGCAACGCTGGTTAGAAGTGGTCGGTAAAAATCCACAAAAACGAAACGCATCGGTTGCCATCCCACTCACGGTAAGACCAGCAATAGCGGCACAGGGTCCCGGAAAGGAAAAAACACAGAGATTTTCATGGATAACAGCTGATACTAATTTGCACCCAGGGTCACTAATAAGAGGTGTTCCAGCGTCACTCACAAGTCCAACAGAGGCCCCTTGTGTGATCTGTTGGATAATGAGAGGGCGCACTTTAGCCCCATTATGGTCATGATAGTTAAGCAACTTGCGCCTAATACCATAAGCCCCCAGGAGCGTTTGAGTCACACGTGTGTCCTCAGAGTAAATATAATCAAGGTTCTGCAACGCGTGGAGGGTGCGCAGTGTAATATCACCCAAATTACCAATAGGTGTAGCCAGCACATACAATCCTGGCGTCAAAACTTCATTTGTAATACTTGCAGGTAAAGCAATCACTTCACTAAAAAATTTCGTGTGTCTCTATGCGTTAGCTCGAAATACACACAAAGTCAAACACCAAGACCACACCTAGGATTGTTCATGGGGTGCAAATAACATTTTTATAAATAATTAACATTTACATATTAATATATTTTTATATTAATAATTTTATAAAAAATGAAAAGAATTTATGAAACTTTTGTATTATTTGCATCATTACTACCTTCTTTATATGCATCAGAATCCTCCATGGAACGACCCAGTATTCGTGCAGCTGTAAAAACATGTGAACACTTAGTGTCTGATCACTGCAAAAGGCATACATGCCGTGAGTATTGTAGTGCCACTTACGCCAATACCCACCGAAACAAAATTGAGCAAATAGCCTCCTGTCTCGAAAGCTGCCCCTATGCCTGTAGCGCTATGGGACATGCGAAGGACCCCTATGCGAACAGACAGTCTAATTTTGATGTCCTTGAAGCACAAACAAGGGAAGTAACAATGCGGTGCATTGCAGAACTTAGGGATCCAGACGGTACAGTTTCGGGACGCCCCACTGGTCACTGGAAAGATGCCCTCACGCCCCGCTATAGAGAGCTTTTACGGGGTGCTGGAATGTTAAGAGCTGAGCGAGAAGCAGCCAATGAGGGTTCATATAGTTCCCACACAGGAATTGGTACAGGCCGTGGACCAGCACCCGCGGCACTGGCTCCGGCACCATCAGGATTTCGCATGCAACAAGCCGAATTAGACACCGCACGGGCCAGATTACGCTCTACCGGACGACGGTTACAGTAAGCACAGAAAGATTGTTCTAATACAAAACCCATCTGTTTGCAGGTGGGTTTTTTGTTAGACAGAGTTTCTTGTTTATGCGCGAGCCTGTTTCAGGTATAACCAACACGTACACATTTAGACACAGAAAGTAAGACGAATGTTTTGGATACGCAGTTTTGGAATGGCACTCGTTTTGTTTGTGGCAGGTTGTCAAACAACGGTTGTCATTGATCCGAAAAATCAGGAAATTAAGCAACCTCGGAAATTCCTTGATTTACTGCCTCTCAATACACAAGCGCCCAAACCCCGGGAAACAAAATACACAATTGGGGTATTAATGCCTTTTTCTGGAAAAGACAAGAAACTAGGAGAGGGATTTTATAATGCAGCAAAACTAGCTCTTTTCAGTCACACCGATCACGACATCGGGCTTATGCCTCTTGATACAAAAGGAACACCTGAAGGAGCCGAAGAGGCAATGGAGCGGGCTATAGCTGGAAAAGTAGATGCTATTATTGGCCCTATTCGTGCCAATGAAGTGCGTGCCATCCACTACAAAGCACGCCATAATCGGATTCCTGTTATTGCCTTTACCAATGACCTTCGCGCCCAAGCATCAGGGATACTTATTTTTGGATTTGATGTCCAAGAACAAGTGATGCGGGTTTTCTCCTATGCACACCAACAAGGACTTGCTTCAGTAGCTGCAATTTTACCCCAAAATGAGTATGGTTTACGCAATCAAGAGGCTCTCGAACGAGCAAAGCATAACGGTCTTATTAAAAATATTGACTTTTATTTTTACGCACCGCGCGGGCAAAAGTTCATTGAAGATCTGTCCTATCTCAAGGGTAAGTCTTACGATTCTCTTTACATTCCTGAAGGTGGTGGAAATCTGAAAACAATTATTTCTAGTCTTTTGTATCATCAAGTTGATATACACACCATGCGTTTAGTGGGCTCTGGTCAGTGGTTGGATGATGACATCAAGTTGATGCAAACCCTTCAAAAAAGTTGGTTTACAGCGCCACTTGAACAAGGCTTTAGTTATTTTCAAAATTTGTACTACCGCCAATACAAACACAATCCACTGCGTATTTACACGCTGGCTTTTGATGCTGTTCAAGTGCTTGCGCAACTCTCTCAAAAACATGCGCAAGATCCTTTTAACCTTAATCACATCACCAGCAAACAAGGCTTTATGGGTATTGATGGGCTCTTTCGCTTTACCGCAGATGGCGACACAGAGCGAGGACTTGCCGTATACAGCCTCATCGGTAAGGAGTTTAAAGTGCTGTCACCCGCACCCAAGTCTTTCTTGTAGCCAGGAAAACGACACGATGAATAGCTCTGTTGACGCAGTATATGAAGGAAAAGTTATCCTGCGACAACCCATGCACAGTTACCGCGCAGGATTGGATGCCGCTTTTTTAGGTGCTTCCGTTCACGCAAACCCGCATGAACGTATTCTAGATGTAGGGTGTGGTGTCGGTACAGCATTACTGTGTGCCCTTTATCACCAACCTCATGCGCGGGGATGCGGCATCGAAGGTACAGAAATATTTGCAACACTCGCCAAAGAAAATGCAGATACTAACAACCGAATTTGTGTAATCCACCATGCAGATATTTTCACAAAGCCTTCCGTGCTTGGAGACCAAACCTTTGATCATGTAATCACGAACCCACCCTATCACAGCCATGAAGGGTGTACGCCATCACCGCATGCACTCAAAGCAGTTGCTGCCGGGGAACCCCAGAACGGCTTAGTTCCCTGGCTTAATTATTGTATTAGGCGTTTGAAGCCACGGGGACATTTAACCATGGTTCATCGAACTGATCGACTGGACGAAATTCTTGCGCATCTTTACGGGCGTATGGGAGAAATTACACTGGTGCCCCTTTTCACACAACCTACCCACGCGAAACGCATTCTCATTCGCGCACGCAAGAATGTTTGTGGAGGTCTTACACTTTGCCCTGGGATCCACATTCACACCAAGGATGGCAGTTATACACCTATTGCTAGAGGTATTTTATCTGGGGAAACTAAAATAGATCTTTTTTCATAAGTGTTGGTGTTGGTAACCCAATATGAGAAAAAGCCTTCGCTGTCAGTTGGCGGCCCCGCGGTGTGCGTGTGACAAAACCCTGTTGAATAAGATAAGGCTCAATTACGTCCTCGATTACATCTCTTTGATCAGACAAGGCCGCTGCAAGGGTATCTAGCCCCACCGCTCCCCCATTTACTGTTTCTGCAATGTATGACAGATAGCGCCGATCCATCGTATCTAGCCCCTCATGATCTACATCAAGGCGTTTGAGTGCAGCATCAGCAACAAAGGCATCCACAGAAGAATCATCGCTTTCCATGGCGGCAAAATCACGAACCCGGCGCAACAACCGCCCCGCTATACGAGGGGTCCCTCGTGAACGCCGAGCAATCTCATAAGAGCCCTCCGGTGTAAGGTTCATCTGTAGCTTTTCTGCTGCGCGTTGTATGATGCGTGCAAGGTCATCGACATCATAGAAATTCAACCGCACAGGGATGCCAAACCGATCACGTAAAGGACCCGTGATAAGACCCGAGCGCGTAGTCGCCGCCACTAAGGTAAATGGGGGCAAATCAATACGAATCGCCCGCGCTCCAGGACCTTCTCCTACAACAATGTCTAATTTAAAGTCTTCCATAGCAGGATAAAGTATTTCTTCTACCGTTGACGAAAGACGATGAATTTCATCAATAAACAAAACATCGTGTGCCTGAAGATTTGTGAGAATAGCAGCCAGATCTCCTGCTTTTGTTAGTGTTGGGCCTGATGTAGGACGAAAATTTACCCCCAATTCATTCGCTATCACATGCGCAAGGGTTGTTTTTCCTAAACCAGGAGGCCCATGAAATAACACATGATCAAGTGCTTCGCCGCGCTTGCGTGCTGCACGAACAAAAACGTGTAAATTAGCACATGCTTCTGATTGACCCGTGAAGTCAGCAAATGACTTCGGGCGCAGAGCCGTATCAAATGCAGAGAAATCATCTTCACGTGCATCAGCCACTACAAGACGATCAAGTGTCATGGTATCTTCTCCTATCGTTGTGCCAGATGACGTAAGCACGCACGAATAAGAGCACTTTCATCTCCTGTTTCTGGGTTGTCCCCAACTACCTGCTGTACCGCACGCGCAGCGTCATTGCGCGTGTAACCAAGATTTGTAAGCGCCGATACTACTTCATCGTGGCGTAGCGGAGAAGGTATATGGTCTCCCCGTATTCCTATTGAACGAGGCAAAGCCATTGTACCCGCTTTATCTTTCAACTCAGTAACCAGACGTGTTGCTAACTTGGGACCAACCCCATCGGCCCGTGTGAGAGATGCCTTATCTTGTGCTTGCAAAACATGTACAAGCTCAAGAGGGCGAAATAAGGAAAGAATGGCAATAGCCATACGGTTACCCACTCCTTGAACACTGCGCAACAACTGAAAACAGGATTTTTCCTCTAAGGACGCAAACCCGTATAGATGGATAAATTCTTCACGCACAATGGTGTCAATAAAAACTGTTACAGTGCCTTCGATACCCACAATATCCCCACGCGTGTGCCGCGAACAAAAAACATCATAGCCAACGCCATGGACATCAAGAACAATACCTGATTCACTTTCATACGCTACTCGTCCCGTTAATTGGGCAATCATGATCCATATGCTTTCTTTTGAAATGACAGCGCATGCACATGACACAAGGCCACTGCTAACGCATCCGCTGCATCAGGAGCCAGTACCCCATCTGCATTCACCGCCCTTGGCAAGAAATGTCGGACCATCGTGTTTATTTGATCTTTTGAGGCGTGGCCAGATCCTACGATTGCTTTCTTAATATGATTGGCTGTGTATTCGCTCACAGGTATATCATGCACAGCTGGTACCATAAGCGCAACCCCTCGCGCCATTCCTAGTTTGAGCGTTGAGGCAGGGTTCATATTCACAAAAATTTCTTCAACTGCTGCCTGAGAGGGCCTGTAGTTCCTAATCACACCTGATAATTCTGTAAATATCACACCCAGTCGTTGGGCCATAGCCAGAGTGGTAGGAACGCAAATAGTTCCGCTAGCAATATAATGGTAGGTGGTATCCACAACATCGATAACCCCCCACCCCAGATTGCGAAGGCCGGGATCAATTCCCAAAACACGCACTAATGAGCCTCATTCAAGACAGCAACGACCGCATCTGAAAGGTGCATATTTGTGGATACTGACTGGACGTCGTCACTTTCTTCGAGGGCATCAATCAAGCGTAATACTTTGCGCGCAATATCCGCATCCGTAATTTCTGCGGGGCTTTTTGCAATCCACTGCAAACCTGATGATTCTGGTGAACCCACCTTCTTTTCTAAGTCATCCCGCACCTGATGAAACGTATCTGCTGTGCAAAAAATAGCATAGTTTTCTGCATGCACTTTCACATCTTCTGCACCAACAGTGAGAGCTGTTTCAAAAACATGCTCTTCATTTCCTAATGACAGAGGGTATGTGAAGCATCCCATACGATCAAACATAAAGGCCACGCTATTTGATTCCCCTAAATTTCCCCCATATTTACTAAACGCCGAACGCACATCTGAGGCTGTACGGTTGCGATTATCTGTAAGTGCGTCCACAATAATTGCAACCCCTGAAGGTCCATAGCCTTCGTAACGCACGTCTTCGTAGTGCGTATCATTGGCACTACCTGTGGCTTTTTTTAACGCACGCTCAATGGTGTCTTTGGGCATATTGTTGGTACGTGCATCCGCAATCGCAGACCGTAACCGAGGATTAGAATCAGGGTCGGGGCTTTCCTTACCTGAAACTGTTATCTCACGAATGATTTTTGCAAACAGACGTGCCCTCTTTGCATCTTGAGCTCCTTTGCGGTACATTATATTTTTAAATTGCGAATGTCCTGCCATTATCGGTGGGGAATATTTTTATAATTAATACGCCAAATGCCGTTTTTGTGCAATGGTATGCCGTGAATATTTAACCAAAACAACACTAAGGAAAAAAATTCTATGCCCGCAAAGCACCTTCATAAACAGTTTTCAAAAGCATTTCCTGGTCTTGTCCCTTGGGTCATTTGGGTTTTTGCTATTTTATTTTATATGTACCAAGTTATCTTGCGTATTAGCGCGAGTGTTTTTGCTGATGACTGGGTTACAACCTATGGAATAGGCATGAATGAGCTTGGAATGCTGAGCGGTGTTTTCTACTATGCCTATGGAGGAATGCAGATTTCATCAGGGCGCCTCATGGATAAATGGGGGGTGCGCAAGATGTTAACATTTGCCGCCCTCATGTGTGCATTTGGCAGCTATATTATGGCACTTGCGCCTACGTATACGATTGCCATGATTGGGCGATTTTGTGTTGGTGTAGGATCGTCATGTGGTTACCTGGGGTGCCTTAAGATTGCGACCCTTTGGTTTTCCCCGCGTCAAACAGGTCTAATTGTTGGGCTTTCATTCAGTTTTGGTATGATCGGAGGTGTTCTTGGAAACACTCCCTTAGCGTTGCTCAATCAACACATGCATTGGCAAGATATTCAGATGTATTTTGTGTGGGTCGGCATCGGTATTGCAGGACTTGTATGGGTTGGTATTCGTTCACCCAACAAACATGATCTTATTACGAAACTGCGTACTCGCACAGCACCTGCGCGAGCAACACCAACTAAAAAGAAGAACACGTCTCTGGTACACAGTTTGATGATCATTGCAAAGACACCGCAAGCATGGGTAATGGCTATTTGTGGGATGCTTATGTATGTACCCATTGCAGCCTTCACAGACTTATGGGGTATATCCTATTTTCAAACAACCCTCGGCATCAGTGAAACAGAGGCATCTGCTATTAATTCGCTCACCTTTTTGGGTATCGTGTGTTCAGGACCTATCTATGCCATGTTATCCAACCACTTGCGATCGCATAAAAAAACAATGCGTATCAGTGCTGTATGCCTCTGCTTTGCTTTTGGTGGTATTTTAATTGCACCTATTCTTCCCTCGACACTTGTCGGGTTTTTAAGTTTTCTTTTTGGGTTCTTTTTTGGTGGAGAAATCTTGTGTTACGTTGCTGTCGTCAGTCTTTTTTCCAGAAGCATCAGTGGACTAGCAAGTGGGTTCACGAATACCGTCGTAAATTTGAGTGGTATTATTTTCCAACCGCTTGTCGGGTATATTTTAGCCGCATTAATAGAGGGGAGTACCCCAACAAGTAGTACCTACCAAATCGCCCTTTTGCCTGTTTTTGGATGTATTGTTCTTTCAGTAGTGCTAACATTTTTTATGATTGAAACATTTCCCCCGAAAAAGAAAATTGCCGAATCCAGACATCATACGATTGCCGAAACACAAAATCCTGATAAGAGTAAATTATAGCGTTTAGTTTCAGACGAAAGTTCCTATATGCCCATTGCACAGGTACGCAAGCACATCACACAAAAATACCCACAGGTTATTCCTTGGGTTATTTGGATGTTTGCTGTTGTTTTCTATTTGTATCAGATGATCTTGCGGATCAGCTCAAGCGTTTTGGCTGATGATTGGATCACAAGTTTTCACATTTCAACAACAGAGCTTGGTCTTTTGAGTGGGGCCTATTATTATTCATATGGAGCTCTGCAAATTCCAGCAGGGATTGCCATGGATCGTTGGGGGCCACGCTCCACATTAACGATGGCATCTCTGATTTGCGCCCTCGGATGTGTGATTATGGCTACGGCATCCTCTTACGGTATGGCTTTTGGGGGACGCTTTATCGTTGGCGTCGGAGCTTCGTGCGGATTTTTAGGATGCCTAAAAATTGCATCTTTGTGGTTCCCTCATTCACAGATCGGTCTCGTCGCAGGTCTTACCACAAGCTTGGGCATGATTGGTGGGATTATTGGAAACGTCCCTTTTGCCGCCTTAAATGCCCTGCACACGTGGCGTGCCATCCAATGGGCCCTTGGCCTTATGGGTGTATTTATTGCACTTACAATCTGGATGGGAATCCGCAATCATCACCCTGGTAAAAGCACACATGTTCGTGAAAGCGCCGAGGGTGCGCCCTTGATTCCTGCGAATGAAACTATCAGAGACAGTCTTGGAAAAATTATACAACAGCCACAGTCATGGATCATGGCGTTGTTCGGGTTTTGTATGTACACACCCCTGGCGGCATTCACGGACCTCTGGGGAATTTCATTTTTCAAAGCAACATTGGGAATTTCTGAAAAAGACGCATCCTCGTTGAATTCCCTGACGTTTTTAGGGTTAATGATTGGAGGGCCTTTGTTTGCTATTTACGCCGATTATGTCCAGTCACACCGCCATGCGATGCGCACCAGTGCACTTTTATTCAGTCTTATGTTTGGTCTTTTGATTTTTTCTCCCTGGTTTCCCACACTTGTGGTTGCTAGCTTATGCCTTCTTTTTGGTGTGAGCTTTGGTGGAGAAGTCATCGCTTTTGTTGGGATTGCAAATACCATGCCACGAAAAATAAGTGGCTTATGCAGTGGATTTACCAATACCATTGTTGTGTTAAGTGGTGTTCTCTTCCAGCCTTTTGTTGGATGGTTATTGGGGGTTTTTAGCAGTGGCCAAAGTCCTGATAGGACCGCCTATATCTTGGCTTTTTTGCCTGCGTGGGTTTGTACGTGTTGTGCAATTGTGCTTACGTTTTTTATGATTGAAACACACCCAAACAAACGAAAACCACACACATCTCCCTAAGTAACCACTCGTTAATCTCGTAGCTTCACCCGGGCAGAAGATGTTTCCTCTATAAACCAGGCGTGTTTTTTATCATGCCTTACCACGGGTGTGGTCAGAGTAATGCGTGTCACATTTTTTCCCGCATCGATAATAACCCAGCCCTTCATCGCAAACGGCGCTTGAGTAAAAATCAACAAAACCATCCCCTTGTTTGGATCTTCTTTTTCCACAACACGCAAAACAACCTCGTTTCCTTCGCATGATGTTCCTGTGACCCTTACATTTGCCGAAAGACTGATGTGTTTGCTAAGAAAGAAAGCCGCAGGCGTCGCATCAATCGGAATGTTTGAGAGCTCCTGAAAGCGGGGGTTGACGTGTGTTACCCACTTATTATTGATATAAAGGTGCTCAATTTCAGGCGATTGGTAATCAATACGCAGCAACCCTGGACGTGTTACCCATATTATGCCTGTTTTCGGAAGTTCTCCGGTTTTTTCTTGGCGAAACGATGCTTGCCACTGCTTGTGTGTGTTTAAATACTGTTCGGCTTTTTCTACCCATTTCTGTGCGGAAACATCTTTGGCTGCCTTTGTTTTGGAGGGCGAAAAAACAAGAGTGAAGATAAGAAAAAGAACACTCTTCATCATGACCAAACTCCGAATTTTTCTTGATTTGCTTGTATTATATTTTCATCCAACCCAGCAATCAGGGTTTCAAATTCCTGATGCCAATTAAGAGAGGCTCTCAGTGTCATAAAAACACCACCCATTCCAACAGTTGCACGATCGAGAAAAACAAATTCATGCGGGGGAGAAACACCTCCTTGTGCCCGCAATTCCTGAAAAACAGCTGCTGCCAATGTCCGTCCTTTCGTACTTGTGTATTCTTCGTCAATAGGACGCACACGATCATCAAGAAGCGGTGCATACACATATCGCGACCACAAATTAAGTGTTTCAATCACTGCGGGTGATAGGCCCTTAAATCCCCATTGCTCATATGCCTCAGCACACGCGGCCTTGTCGTCATTCAGCAACGCACGGTACAGACGAATCACACCCATCACAAAGCGCGGCGTAAATCGCCTCACACAGCCAAAATCATAGATATTGAGCGTGTCTGTAGAAAGATCAACACTGTAGTTGCCTGTATGGGGATCGCCATGAATGACACCACAGGTATAAAAAGGAATATACCACGCCCGAAACAATGTTTGTGCACAGACGTTACGCCACTCCTGAGATTGGTCCATAACTGCGTACACAGGCGTTCCGGAACAGCGCATCATCGTCAAAAGTTTTTTGGTTGAATATTCAGCATACACCCGGGGCACACGCACATGCATACCACCACCCAACATAGCTGCAAAAATACGCGCGAAAAGATTCGTATTTTTTGCTTCAAGATCATAATCAAGTTCTTCGTAAAGGCGCTGTTCAAGCTCACTGACCACGTTTTGTACATCAAGAGCCGGCGTTTGTCCTTGATATACGCTGAGAAAGCGGTGGACGTGGGCGATATCTGCGCAAACCGTATTGTGCATGTCAGGATATTGGATTTTACACACAAGGTCTGTGCCATCACAATGTTTGGCATGGTGCACTTGACCGAGGGAGGCAGCCGCAAAAGGCTCAGAAGAAAATGACTGAAACATATCATGCGGCGAGCGCCCAAGTTCTGCCGTCATGCGGCGCAAGGCAAAATAGGCACTCATCGCCGGAGCATTGGTTTGTAACTCCCTAAAACTATCTCTGTATTCATCAGGAACAGCTCCTGGAATAGAAGCTAGCATTTGTGCAATTTTCATAATCGGACCCTTGAGAGACCCTAGAGCTTTTTTAATGGCTTCTGCATGGTGTATGTGGTTTGCGGGGATTCCTAGGTAGTTTTCTAAGAAGGCGCGCATGGCCAAATTTCCCAAAGAAGGCCCCAACGTTCCAAGACGATTCCATTTCCCTGTTATCGTCTTATCAGACATTTTTATCCTCTTGTTGCTAAAGCGAAAAAGAGTTTCCACACCCACATGATACTTCAGCGTTGGGGTTAATCACAACATATGCGGCCCCCATGAGATCTTCTTTATAATCAACAGTTGAACCCTGGAGAAGTGTAAAAGAAGAGGGATCTACATGAAGAGCAACCCCAAAAGAATCATTCGCAAAACACCTATCGTCCCCTTGTACGAGGGTATCAAAACGAAAACGGTACTGAAATCCAGAACAACCCCCACCCAACACCTCCAAGCGTAGAAATGATCCAGTAGGCTCATGGGTCAAGGATTTTTGAATTTCAGCAGCAGCACGGTCTGTGAGTGTTAGTGTGGGCATTGCTCCCCTTCTGATGCAACCATGTGTTTATCCAAATACCCAAGGAGCTGATCCAAGGCCCACTTTTGCGCCTGTGGGTCCGGTTGTAGACTGGCGCCATGACTGACGTGAGCTTGAAAATAGGTCATAAATTCATCCCATGGTTTGAAGTCATGAGAGATCTCTGCCTCCATATCATTTTTATGCACAGCATCAAGGGGTGCGAATCCACGCAGAGGGTTTTGTGTATCGATCAAAATTTGACCATGCTTGAATGTTTGTAGCTTATAGTAAGCATAATCACCAAACACCTTATCAGCAATAAAGCGACCCAGCGGATTAATAAGTCCTCGTCCCAATCCCTGGTATGCGGACCAGTTGTATAAGACCTGGGACCAATAACTCCAAAATGGGGTGAAATTAATGCGGTCAAAACTATGATGGGCACCCTTTGCCTCGACCACACGAACGTGGTGATGCTTTTGGCCAGGAAGTTTTTTCATACGCGCCACATAGTTATAAATATTGTGCGCCGGCGTATAGTCATCAGCGCCAGCAAGAATGAAAAAGAGCTTGCTTTTATGGATGGGAAGCATTTCTTGGACAACAATTTGTGGATAAAAACAGATTGCCGCATTGTATGACACGTGAGGCGCAACAGCATTAACGAAAGAGGCACGTGCGCTCATTTCAACAGCCATTCCCCCTAAAGACCACCCTATAACAAAAACATTCTTCTCATCAATATAGGGTTGTTTTTTCATGTAATCAACAACCCGCACGATATCCATGGCATTTGATTCAATGTGAAACGTTTTAATGTCCATGGGGTTGCATTGACGCCCCTTAGCGGCAAAGTGATCAATCACAGCAACAACATACCCACGCTGTGCCAAGATCTGCGCATACCATAGTTGCAGGTGTAGACTTCCACCACTGCCATGACTCAATACAGCCAGAGGATAGTGCGTAGAACCTGAGGTGTCGTACTTTGTTGGTGTTACCATAATCACAGGAACATGCGTGGGAGCCTTAAAAAACTCCTGCGTCTTAAGACTAAGCCACACCTTGGGAACCATCGCGCTTGGTGGCAGATGGTAGCTCGTCAAATGTAGCGTGTGCATCTCAAAAAAGTCCAGTCCGTCCACCTTCATCGATCGAGAGACTCCTGGATTAAAAGCATTTTTCTGTCCCGTATAGGGATCGGGAAGCGATTGTTGCGGAGCACTGTTTAGTTCTTTTGCTACAGCATACATAGCCTTAGCAACATCAGTGCGGTTCGTTTGATCGATAGGGGTTGCATTAAGGAGGTTGCTGGCGAAGAACCCAAGAATCACCATTCTTGCAAGAGTGTAGAATCGTTTCATCATCAATCTTTCTTTGTATAAGACAATAGCTTTACATACACGAGATCTTCTATTCTCGCAACATGCGTTCAAGACCTTCTCAGGCTATTTATAAGGTCATCCCTAGTGCCACATGGATTTTTTGACGCAATGAAAGGGGAACAAGCATAATAACTCTGTCTCCGGAACGCAGTATCGTAGCATCTGATGGATAAACGAACCCCTCAGCACGCAAAAGACACCCTATTCTTACCCCATACCCACGATGAATATCACCCACAGATTGGCCTATAAGTGCTGTTGATTCAGCAATACGCACCTCCAAAACTTCCCCTAAGTTTTCATTCAAGGAATAGACTTGGTTGATGGCCTCTCCTTTCAAGGCCTCCATAACCCGCGAAAGCGTTACAGCCCGAGGATTGATGACACCATCAATGCCAAGACGGGGCACAAGGGGAGCATAGGCTTCGTTATTGATGAGCGACAACACTTTGTGTGCGCCGTGGTTTTTTGCCAACAGCCCCGCCAGCGCATTGACACGATCATCTTGGGTAAGCGCAACAACAAGATCAGCCTGGGATGTTCCAGCCTCTTCTATTATCTCTGCATCCAGAGCATCGCCACAAATAACCGTAGCATCGGAAAGCTCTTCAGAAACATACTGTGCGCGAACCATATCTCTCTCGATGATTCGCACATCAACAAAGTTGGAATCTTTTTCCACAATACGGGCTAAATTATAACCAATCTGCCCCCCACCCAAAATAATAAGGCGCTGAGAGTCTTGGTTCTCAAGACCAAATGCACGCATCAAAAGGCTTGTTTGGCTGGCGGGAATGCAAACATATATATCGTCATCCTCAAGAATAACATCGTCACTCTTAGGAATGTGTGCCTGACCTTTACGTAAAATACCAAGAACAGTGGCGTCAAGTTGCGGAAACAAATGAATAATATGTGAAAGAGGCGTGTTCACAATGGGAGAATTTGCCCGACACCGGGCACCAATAATGTAGACTTGTCCTGAAGCCATTTTTTGTGCAGAAAATGAGCCCGGGATACGTAAACTTTCGTTAATGGACTCTGCGACCTCTAATTCAGGGGAAATAACATGATCAATCGAGAGGTTTCCTGCATCAAAAAGATGCGACCATCGAGGCATTAAATAGGCATGATTACGAATCCGTGCAACTTTCTTTTTGGGGGGGAACAAAGCATGAACAACCTCACAAATAGCCATGTTCATTTCATCAATCTGTGTTAGGGCCAAAATAACATCAGCAGATTCTGCACCAGCACGCACCAATACACTGGGGTGTGATGCACGCCCACATACCGCCTGAACATCCAATTCCTCAGAAATATCACGGATTATATCTGGATCACTGTCAATAACCGTTACAGCATAACCAGCCTTGGAGAGATAGCGCGTCAAGTAATATCCTACGCGGCCAGCACCGCAAATGATAAGAGACATAGACTATTCCCCTCCTGCGGCGAGACGAATCATATTTTCGCCACGCTGGATACGAAGATCAGTTACTTTTTGTGCAAGGCTTTTTTTTAACTGGCTAATCCCCGTAACTGATTTACCGTTGATCGTTAGAAGGACATCATGCACGCGAAAGCCTACACGGTGAGCGTGGCTGTGAGGCGCAATAGCAATAATAGCAACACCTTGAACCATGATATCACGATCTTGGGAAAAGTTAAGAGCTGGGGATAGTTCTTCAACTGTGGCCCCCTCAAGAAGAGGGTCATCAGTTATTGTATAAGGCTTCTGAGATGACTCGGGAGCTGATGTAAGTGTTACTTTTGTGGTATATGTTTTGTTATCGCGGATATATCCGTAAGCAAGTGTTGCGCGCGCATGATTGCGGAAAAGACAAAACTGATGGGACGCAGGCGTTTTCAGCGCGTGACCATCAATGTGCATAAGGATATCCCCACGGCGAATTCCCGCCTTTTCTGCGGGAGATCCTTTGTAGACTGCTTTTACTAACGCCCCCATCCGTGTGGGAAGCCCCATGGCTTTTTGCATTTCTGTGGTCACTGGTTGACCTGAAATACCATCAAACGGGTATGTAATTTTCCCATCATGATCCACAGCGCGCAAGATGTGCACGATGAGTTCCGCCGGTATCGCAAAACCAGCAGGGGCCGCAATACCATCGGCAAGGATAGCTGTATTAATACCGGCAAGCTTTCCCTCAAGCGTAATAAGGGCTCCGCCAGAGCTTCCTTGTGCCAAGGATAAGTCCGCTTGAATAAGATTGCGAAAGTCATTGGGGCGCACTTCCGTACGACCAAGGGCAGAAACAATGCCTGCTGTCACTGTGTGATTGAGACCGCGGGGATTCCCCACAGCCAAAACACCATCTCCCACACGCAAAGTATCAACGGGGGCAATTTCAAGATACGGATAAAGTTTCTTTGTTGATAGTTTCAGCTTGAGTGCCGCAAGATCAAAGCGCTCATCGGACACAACCAAATCAGCCTCTTGTTCTGTACCATCTTCAAAAACAACCATGATAGAGCCCGCATTTTTGACCACATGGGCATTCGTGATAATCGTGCCATTCGAGCGCACAATCACACCAGACCCTAATGAGCGCTGAATACCACGTACCCGTTGTTGCGGACCAAAAACTTCCCCAAAAAATCCAGAAAAAAGACCGGTGGTTTTTTCAACCACGCGCGTTGTATAGATGTTGACAACTGCTGGTGCTACTTTTTCAACTATCGGCGCATAACTAACAACCGTTAAGTTAGCCGCTAGCTGTGTAGTGAAAAATACACATGAAAAAAACCAACTACGCATGGATACAAACAAATGATATTCTTCTTGTATAGCAAAATATTTCACGCACCACCAGCCATAGCACCCTTGACCCCTCAGAGAGGAGCGCTTATATCTAACAATAGTGTGGGTGTCGGGCAACGGCGTATTGTGCAATACGAGGAAAGTCCGGGCTCCATGGAAAACGGTGCCGGGTAACACCCGGCGGGGGAAACTTCAGGGAAAGTGCCACAGAAAATATACCGCCACGCATGTGGTAAGGGTGAAATGGTGCGGTAAGAGCGCACCGCTGTCGTGGTAACATGACAGGCAGGGTAAACCCCACCGGGAGCAAGACCAAATAGGCTTTTTATGCCACGAAAGTGGCCAGTATTTCCGACTGATGAAAAGCGGGTAGGTTGCTAGAGGGGCATGGCAACATGTCTCGTAGATGAATCGTTGCCTCGCGTGCGTACGCACGTATGACAGAACCCGGCTTACAGACACCCGCATTATTTTGCTTTGGATTTGGCTTTTTTGCTTAGTATATTCTGGCATCGCACAACGGCGTCACAGTCCAGCATAGTTGCATAGAGATAGGGAGGGGGCTGCAAGCACCTGTGATAAGAGTCTTTCTCACGAAAATATTTCACAAACTTTCGATAGTAGTAGAGTCGATCGAGACACAAACAGACAAGTCTTAAAGCAGCAATCTCTTGAGAAACACCAACACATTCATAAAGATCCATTAACTCTCCCCGTAATGTGAGCCAACTTGCCTGCCCCACAAGCATAGCTCTCAGACCAACCTGGCAATCCTCACAGAGCGCAAGTGCATCAAACAACGCTCTATTAATCAGCAAATCCAACACTCGAATCTGTTTAATGAACGCACGTGAAAACATGTATTTTTTGCGCTGAGGCTTCAAAGAAAAGAGGGCTTTTGTTCGTGCAAGTGTATAGCCAGGAGATAAAGCATAGGAATCAGAATCAACCATATGTAAATCTGTATCTTGGATATTTTCCCAGTTACAGATTTTTTCTTCTATTTTTTTCAGGATTTCTCCAGGTGTTTTCAATGTTTGAATATGCGGCCAAAGCGCCTCTTTCCCATCACCAAGCCAATTCTGTACTAGGTCATTTGTAAATCGCAAAGCCTGCAGAAACGTTAGTTCCTCTATGATCGAATCTCCAACTAATGCATGTGTATTCCCCATGATCTGAGCATGTCCCGAACCAAGGGAACCAAGCTCGATCGCGTAAATTTCATCCACCCGCTTGGGTATGTAAGCTATCAATTTTTTCGACTGCTTTTGAAGCCTATCGTTAACATAGTGGTTTTGATTTTTAACAGCCTGGGGGTTTACATCTAGCTTGTCAGTAAGTTGTAAACATAGATCATGAATTTTTGTATGTTGTTTATCAACAGAATGTACCCCTGCACTTATCTCGCTCAGAAAGAGGAAGATAAGCGCAGGAATATAGTAAGTCAGCCGTAAGTTCATTATTATTCCGCCGTGCATTCCTTATAAATTTCAACAGCTTCTTCCCGAAGAGCGGAAGAAAGCCTACCCCAATTTTCATCGGTGATGGGCATGGGATCAATTCCCCACTGCTCACTGGGAATAAGATCAGAACTGGGGTCAAGATCTTCTCCAGCAAAGACAAACAGCTCGGCAAATCTACGTTTAATAAGCCCCGTAGATATGACCTTAGAACCACCTACTGTAACGCGTCGCCAGTGTCCAAAATACTCTCGTGCGGCATCACACCCCTTAGTGTTCACAGTTGTTAACACATCAGCCTTCCTAAAGTTTCCCAGTCCTATATTGAAACATAACGAAGTAAGCGCATCCTCGTGCCATGGATCAATTTTTACTTTAACTAATGGTTTTATATTAGCTCTGTCATGTATATCAGACACGAGAAGTCTCAATGCCTGAGGCTCTGATAACGTTTTACCTTCATAGGACTCTCCGCGTGTCACAAGGTGTCCATAGCCTATAGTAGGATTGCCGCCACTGTCTTTATATACACCAGGAGAAAAAGACTCAAAGCGTTGGATAAGTCTTACAGCTCCTCCAGGAACAGACCAATCTTCTGACAGTGCTGAGCTAGCAATGCATGGTGAAACAAAGAAAAGGATAGATAAATAAATAATTTTGATGTACTTGTATGATTTAAACATAATTACACTCCAATTTATTTGGTTACACAAAAAAAACGGCTGCGCATTAGAACTGTTACAGGTTTTTGACAAAATAGCAATATTTAATTGTCCATATTTTCTTATTATTCACTCTGCCCAATAAGCCTCATAGATAGCAACAGCATGCACGCGCAAATCTTTCCCCATCAGGGTCCAATTTTCGTCGGTGATCGGAATAGGAGGGCGTCCCCATTGCACACTCGGAGGGAAAGAAGACGCCGGATCGACCAATCGATGGGAAAAAATACACGCCTCAGCCAATCGCCGCATCATCAGACCCGGTAACGCAACCCCTCCAGAACGGCGCCAATGGCCAAAGAATGCACAAGCGCTCTCATAGTCCTGTGTATTTGTATGCTTGAGAACCATAGACTGGCTAAAGCGTTTCATCCCAATATTGAAGCACAACGAAGTGAGCGCATCTGATTGGTGGGAAGCCAAAGACCTTAATACATAGGGTTTGATATCTGCGCGCGTTGTTATGTCCGCGCGCAAAAGGGTGTGCGACTCTCGTTCTGTGAGCGTTGTTTTTTTCAAGCAAGACTCTGCTTGGGAAATGAGGTGACCGTAACCAATGGTTGGCAATCCAGCAGCGTCATTGTAGGCATTACACCGGAAACCTTCGCATGTTTTAATAAGATCAAGCAAGCGATCAGAAATGGTTGCACGTTCTGATGGATAAATCATGGTGGAATCCTTTTCCCAAACAATACGCACACCATACAAAAGGTATCTCTCTATCATTGAAAAAAACTTCGTTGATGTCAGAACAACAAAGGAGGGGGAACCTAACAACCGTCTGGATGCTTAAGAGAGAGTGCGCGCCTTTCACAAAGGCGGTGCGAGGATTATTTTTGTATTATTGCTCGTAAGGAAGGGATTGGAATTATCAACAGGTTTTTTTCCTATTATATATATTTAATAGAATAGTTATTGTAGTTGGCGCGTGTATAACTGTAATACACACTTGTGGATAATTAATTTTTGTCCCCAGGCGCCTACCAAACCATATTGTGTGTAATACGCATAACTTTTTATTCATGCCTATAACTATGATGCGATACACCGTCTGACTTGGGGATAATTATGGGGATGATTTCTGCATTTTTTTTATGCATTTTGTTATGAGCCTGTTATGAACCTGTGCAAAAAGCCTGTGTGATTGTATGCTGGCAGGGATAAGTTTTCTCTCTGCGGGTTATGCATCATGTTATCCCCACTATTCACAGGGAGGAAGGGAACAAAAAACACGTGGTCTGTGCTGGTGCTTGTTCGATACGTGTTATTTATTTGGAGTTTTGCTCCATAAGGAATTAGCGATTGTGCGCATGAATGCGTCATGATTGGCCGTGTCTGCTGGGCAGGGAGGAAACGTACGGGGTTCACGATAGGGGCGTGTGACCGTAAGGTTGGAGTCTGTGTCTGTCTTGTGTGAGCGTTGTAACTGCAGGTTAGGTTGTCGCCCTCCAATAAGCTCCAGATATACATCAGCAAGCAGGTATGAGTCCAAGAGGGCGCCATGTTTATCCCGCATGGCGTTATCTATGCCAAAGCGCTTGCACAAGGCATCAAGGCTTGCGGGGGATCCAGGAAATTTTTGGCGTGCGATGCGCAAGGTGTCAATAGCTCGTACCATCGGTATTTCAGGGAGGTTAAGCCACACAAGTTCTGCGTTCAGAAACTTCATATCAAATGCAGCATTATGGATCACAAGAGGGCTGTCCCCAATAAAAGTCAGAAAATCGTGAATTACTGACTCCATAAGAGGTTTGTCCTCTAAAAAAATATCCGTAATGCCATGGATGCGCGAGGCCTCTGAGGGCATAAAGCGCTGGGGATTGATATATTGGTGGTAGGTATTACCTGTTGGCAAGTGATTGAAAAGTTCAACGCACCCAATTTCAACAATGCGATGGCCGCTTTTCGGATCAAGCCCTGTAGTTTCGGTGTCGAGAATAATTTCGCGCATAGTCTGACAGTGTATTTCCAGAATTTTTTATATTTTTATGTGCCCTGGATAAAAATTTCAATCCTCTACTTGAATGATTGCTCAGGTTTTTCTATGATCTATTTTTTATTTCACGTGTAAGGATTAATTCGCATGGAACGTGTTCCCATGACACCTCAAGGTAAGATTGCCCTCGAAGATGAGTTGCGCGTACTCAAGACCATTGAGCGACCCGAGATTATTCAAGCCATCGCTGAGGCCCGGGCTCATGGAGATCTGTCAGAAAATGCTGAGTACCATGCGGCCAAAGAAAAACAAGGCTTTATTGAGGCTCGTATTCGCGACATCGAAGGCAAGATATCATGTGCAGAGGTCATCGATCCTGCCAAAATTCGCTCAACACGCGTGTGTTTTGGAGCCACCGTGACGGTCGTAGATGAGGAAACTGATGAAGAGGTAACCTATCAAATTGTTGGATTTGATGAGGCAGACCTAAAGACACAAAGGATTTCCAATACCTCACCTCTTGCGCGCGCCCTCATAGGAAAGTCCCAAGGAGAGAGTGTTGAGGTGCGCTCACCACGTGGTGTTAAGGGATACGAAATTCTCAAAATAGCTTACACATAGAAACTTATCTGTTTGATAGCGGGGGTTGCCCTGCGCCTTGGCCTATTTTCTCTACAAAAAACACAGGCCGATTGCGCTCAGTCCTTGTGAACTTCTCCCTTCTATTATGTTTGGGGCGTTAGAGTTGTAAGAAAAAATCCCAGAAAATGGCACAGGATTAGTCAGTACAATTGGGGCTCTAACCTCTTAATGAGAAAGACTATGCTCATGCAAACAAACCCTCAAGAGGATTATAATTCCTCTATGGTTTTGAGGTATGTTTGCGTGCAACCCCCGGGCTGAGGATATAAATCGTACATGCCACCATCAACCGCTTCTCAAGTGGATACTGCGCAATCTTTCCGAGTCCTTCGACGATGATATATCCGGGAGAAAACTCAGACATACCCGGAACAGAACTAGCTATATCCAAAAGCATCAATAAAGTGATGCAAACCAGTAGCCTCAAGAAAGTTGTGATAACCAGCAGCCATCGCACCTAACATGAGAAACATCCCGCCGAAGACAGTTTTTCCAAGCCACATAAAGGCCAAATTGCAGTTTAGGCACATTCCGATATAGATATAGGATTTATTTCTCCAGGGAGAGTAAATACGTGAGTCCATTATTTTTTCCAAGGTATGGGCATATTTTGCCGGATTTCTCACGACACTATTGCTTTGAACGAGGCTATACCGGTGATAGGAATAAACGCCAACAAAGAAAAAGTACACAAGCCACCCTGCTGTTGACCACGCAGTGTCCCCGGGATGGGGGCGCAGAATGACGAGTATCAAGGCGAGAGCAGGATGATTAAGTGTATAAAATAAATCCCACAGTAAAAGAGTATTTTTATATTTTTAGATTTCCTTTATTATCATGGGTATTATAAAAAATAATAAATACACAAATATAACATATAAAATTTCGGATTTATTTTTTTAAAAGCCGAAATTGTGTTGACGAAAGCAGAGGGCCTCAAGTATGTGGGATCGTGTCACATCCTCTGAATCGGCAAGATCTGCGATGGTACGACTTACCCGCATGACGCGGTGGTAACCTCGGGTTGAAAGGGCGTGAACATCGTTTGCTTTTTGAAGGGTTTCCATGGATTCAGCGGTAAATTTTCCGTGCGCCGATAAAAATTCATGAGGTAACCGGCTGTTCGCGATCGCCGTATCAGGGTTACGCCTGCGTTGTCTCTCCCAAGCAATATCTACGTTGGTGCGCGCATCACTACTGGATTCTGTGGGAGGCATATTATACGAAACGGGACTCACAGGCCTTACATTTACAAAGAGATCAAACCGATCCAAGAGTGGCCCCGATAGTTTATCAAGATATTTTCGCACACACACAGGCGCCTTCCCACAGGCTTGTGGCAATCCCGCATACCCACATTTACAGGGATTAAGAGCAGCAACAAGTTGAAAGTCAGCATGGAAAGTAGCCGTGTAGTTCGCACGAGATATATGGGCGCGTTGACTTTCAAGCGGCTCACGTAGGGCTTCGAGTGTTTTTCCTGAAAACTCAGCAAGCTCATCCAGGAACAAAATTCCATTGTGGGCAAGGGAAACTTCTCCGGGTTTTACATGAAGCCCTCCTCCCACAAGAGAGACTGCAGAAGACGTATGATGTGGGCTGCGAAAGGGACGTTCCCGCGGTGCGTATGATGCTGGCTCTTTGTGTATTGAAAAACTGTAATTAATGTGTGTTTCGATCACCTCATCAGGTGAAAGAGGGGGAAGAATGCCATGCAAGGCCTTTGCGAGAAGTGTTTTTCCTGACCCTGGCGATCCAATCATCACTAAATTATGACGTCCTGCTGCTGCGATAAGAAGGGCCCGCTTTGCCTGTTTTTGGCCATAAATACCAGCAAGATCCTGTTTGTGCGTCTGTGTCTTGTTTGTCGACGATGGTGGTTTTACCGAAAGGCAAGACTTGTTGTGTAGAAAATCAATAACATCTTGTACGTGCGTGGCTCCTTTTACATGGGGGACAGCCCAGGAAACTTCATGCGCATTTTCTTTTCCACAAATAAGAGTCGTTGCCCTGTTTTGTGCATGCAAGGCAGCTGGTAGGGTTCCCCATACAGGGTTAATGCTGCCATCAAGTGATAGCTCACCCATGAATATATACAGCGCCAGCCGTTCCGGATCCACAACACCCATGCCCCCTAAAATACCCAAACATATAGGAAGATCATAGTGTGTGCCCTCTTTTACCATATCAGCAGGTGATAAATTCACGGTTATACGTTTGGGGGGAAGTGTGTAACCTAGATAATCAAGAGAGGCATAAATGCGCTCCTTGGATTCATTAATTGCCTTATCACCAAGGCCAACAATCGTAAATATCGGGCGGCCTTGGGAAAGAGACACCTCTGCGTTGACGGGAACAACCTGTGGTCCCAGGAACGATACAGTCGGTACTTTCACAAACATGATGCAGATAACATAATAGGTCGACCAGTTATGCCACTATAATTGCGCGAGGTAAAAACAGGGACATAAAGTTGCCAACACTACAGGATTCATAAGGAAATTATGGCATATCTTTTTTATCAAATTTGGTATTTATACACCAGTAAAAGAGCCCTAGAGAGAATCCACAGAGGCCCTAAAAGTATTCATTGTTTGAAGCATTGTTGCGCCAATGTTTGCGGGTGAGGGTGTGACGATAACACCTGCGCCAGTAAGTGCATCCATTTTATTTTGTGCGGTTCCTCTTTCTCCGATAATGATTGCTCCCGCGTGTCCCATGCGTTGTCCTATAGGTGCTGACTGACCAGCAATAAAAGCTACCATAGGTTTGTGGATGCGTTCGTGTGTGGGGATACTATTAAGATATGTTGCTAACTCCTCTTCGGCATTACCGCCGATTTCTCCAATGATGATGATACCTTGTGTATGAGCGTCATGCAGCAAAACAGCGACAGCATCCACAAAGCTTGTTCCGATAATAGGATCACCCCCAATACCAATGCAAATGCGTTGACCGAGCCCCAGTTGGCTCAGTTGCCAAACAACCTCGTATGTTAGTGTTCCAGAGCGCGAAACTACAGCAATCGACCCAGCTGTGTGAATATTTCCCGGCATAATACCAATTTTGCATTTTTGTGGGACAATAATGCCAGGAGAGTTCGGACCTACGAGAATAGTCTTTCTTCCGCGAAGGGCGCTCTTTACACGCAACATGTCGTGTACAGGAATTCCTTCTGTAATGCAAACGACAAGACCGACATCAGCATCAGCCGCTTCCATAATCGCGTCAGCCGCTAGTGCTGCCGGAACATAGATAACGCTGGCATCAAAATCAAGATTTTTACGCGCCTCCGCAACTGTGTTAAAGACGGGAAGATCAATGTGTTTTGTGCATCCTTTTCCGGGCGTAACGCCTCCGACCATTTTTGTTCCATAATGGAGGGCGCTTTGCGTGTGAAATGTCCCGTGCTGTCCCGTAATGCCCTGACAGATAATCCGTGTGTTTTCATCAATCAGTAGGCTCATGTTCATGTTTTCCCCACAATTGCCTTCACGTGGTTTACGGCTTCTTCGAGTGTGTTAGCTGTTATAATATCAATGTTTGATTCTTGAAAAATGCGTCGGCCCTCTTCCACGTTTGTTCCCTGAATGCGCACAACGAGGGGAACAGAAATTCGTATATCATTGATAACATGTACGATGCCTTTTGCCAAAATATCGCAGCGGGTTATCCCGCCAAATATGTTGATGAGCACACAATCAATCTGTGGATCAGAAAGAATTAAGCGAAAGGCAGATGTAATGCGTTCTTGGGTTGCCCCCCCACCGATATCCAAAAAATTGGCTGCATTAATGCTATTTTGCTTTAGCAAATCCATCGTAGACAACGCAAGGCCAGCACCATTGACCATACACCCCACATTACCATCAAGCTTACAGTAACTGAAGCCAAGTTGTTCGGACTCGCTTTCAATTTCTGAGATATCCTCAACATCTTTGAGTTTCAAAAGATCAGGACGGCGATAAAGGGCGTTGTCATCAATGGATATTTTTGCATCCAGGGGAAATAACTTTGCATCAGTTGTGAGTACAAGCGGATTGATTTCTATCAACTCTGCGTCACATGCAACAAATGAACTGTAAATCTGGATGAGTGCCTGTTGCAATGGTTGGATCATATTGTAAGACAAATGAAATCCATAGCTAATTTGACGAATATGATGCGGCCAAAGACCAATGAGCGGATCAATATAAATTGTTTGCATCGTTTCGGGGGAAGACAAGCTTGTTTCTGTGATGTTGATTCCCCCCTTAGGAGAAATCATCAGGCGTATTTTTGCACGCATTCGGTCAACAGTGAGAGATAAATAGAATTCTTCTTTGATTGCGCAGGCTTCTTCAATGTAGACTTTGCGAACAAGAACGCCTCCACGGGGTGTTTGCGGTGTTTCAAGCTTTGATCCAATAAGGCTTTCAACGACATCCCTTAGCTCCTGTTTGGAGGATACAAACTGGATTCCTCCTGCTTTTGCCCGTCCACCAGCATGAATCTGTGCCTTCACAACCCACTTGGGCGAATGCAGAAGGTGTACCTTGCTCACAGCTTCATCAGGGGTGTACGCAATATAACCCGGTAACACATCAATCCCATTGTTACGAAGTATTTGCTTTGCTTGATATTCATGCAAGTTCATTGCGGTTTTCCCCCTCTCTAGCCTAACTGGATTGTAGGGAATTTTTACGCAAGGTAAAGGGGTATTCAGCTCTTGTGGGTGCCTAGAGACAAAGTTTGCCAGTATGGTACAAAGGGCTTGAAAGGTTTTGTCAAAGAAGTAATGTATAAGATATTTTTAGGGGGGATATAATGAGAACTTCAGTCAAACACGCCCACAACCACACCTATTCCGATGATGCACTGCATGCCTTCACTGGCAAATCTTTGCGCAAGAATATTACACAAAACACCCATCGTTTAACCCCTGCGCTTATGAAACGCTTTCACGTAAGGATATTTCAGGAAAAATCTGATGGTATGCATGTCCAGTTTAATGAGGACGCATCTCCAGAAGCAATATTTGGTTTATACGCTCATTTAGGAGGAAAGGTACCTCTTCATGTCGGGGGAGGAAGACAACAGTCTTCTGGTGTTACCTTAGGAACCACGGTGTGCATGGATCAAAACAATACAGTGTGCGCTTTTACCCCACAGGCCCTTGAGGCAATTCCTGGTAATTTTGATGATGTTCTTTTGCTGGCTATTCATCGTGGGGCAACGGATTTGCATTTTAATCCCTATGAAACAGAAACAACAGTCAGCAGTCGCATTGATGGGGTTGTTAGTGACTTAGGAATATTGCCGGGTGATATATGGGCATCATTGCGTGTTCAGATGAAAATGCGTGCACATCTTGATATTGCAGAAACACGTCGGCCACAGTCCGGGTGTTTTTCCTATCATAAGGAAGGGGTTTTTCTGGATATACGGGTTTCAACACATCCATGTATTCATGGAGAACGCATTGTTTTGCGTTTTTTGGGAATGGATGCCCGGGAAAAAAGTCTTTCCGATTTGGGTTTTTCTGACAGCAGGATTCATGCCATTCGCATGACGTTAAAAAAATCCCAGGGTGTTTTTCTTGTAACAGGTCCAACGGGATCAGGAAAAACAACCACACTTTACTCTCTTGTGCACATGTTGTATGCGCGTGGTGTGCGTTCGATTATGACGCTTGAGGATCCGGTTGAGTATCGACGATCGTACATGGTTCAGTCGAACATTAATCCGGCATTGGATTTTTCCTATGCACAGGGGTTGCGGTCTCTTTTGCGCCAAGATCCGGAGGTTATTTTGTTAGGAGAAATTCGCGATGAAGAAACAGCACGCATGGCGTATAGAGCTGCAATGACAGGAACACTTATTCTTGCAACCGTGCACGCTGGTAATATTCAAGGTGTTATTGCTCGTCTTATAGATTTTGGTGTGGGAGTCGGTGATATCGCTTCTCAAACAATGGGTGTATTAAACCAAAGACTGATTCGAACCCGATGTGTTTGTGGGCACAAAACGTGTGTGGTATGTGCCGAAGGGGGACTGCGCGGACGAACAGTGCTTGATGAATATGTGCGCATGCCGAGCTACTGTGGTAACGGACACACCCTTGAGACACGGCATGACCTCATGCGTTGGCTTGCAGAATCTCAGGAAGAAAGCATTCTCTCCAGGGTATGGGATCTTTTACGGGATGGGCGTACAACGTTTGCAGAAATAGAACGCGCCCTAGGCCCAGTGACGACTCTTTTACAGGAAAGTAGCCATGAAGCTGTACCTTGGCATTGATGAAACGGGCGCACTTTTTCAAGGTGGATTTACGCGCTCTTCCCAATGGGCGCGGATGACACTGCGGCAATTGGGTTGCTTCTATCTTTGCCGTCTTCCTTGTATGCGGAGGCAGAATTTATCTTGCGTGAGGAAACTCAAACCAATGTTTGATGCGCTGGGTGATTTGTTGCAAGCAGGCGTTCCTTTGGCGGTAGCCTTGGACTGTCTCTCCCAGGAAAAATCCTATGGAGGCTATCGCTTGCTTCTACAGGAAATAAAATACTCCCTGTGTCATGATGGTCTTTCACTGGGTCAAGCCCTGGAGAAACAACCATTACTTTTTGGGCCACACACTGTTTCCTTTGTGAAGCTAGCCGAACACATGGGTGATTATGTGCATTCTTGCCAGTTTATTAGTCATCTTTTTGAAAAACAAATGGCACGCGATGCATTGATGGCGCGTATCAAAGGACAATTGCGTATTATTACAACATTTATGATTATCATGTTTGTTGCTCTGTTAGTAATTCTTGTTCCGCAGCTTCATTCATTTTTTCAAGAAAATAGTATGGATACGGGTATTTCTACACAGTTTGTAATCGCTTTAAGTGAAGGAATTGCTCATGTTTCAGCCCCTATATACCTAGGGTTTTGTCTATGCCTGATAGCGAGCAAAACGCTGGGGGGAATCTTGTATGATCGTTTAATGCTATGGTCGTTTTTTGGAATTTTTAAAGAATACACACACCGAATTTTTCTGCGCATTCCTTTTTATCGACAGTATATGCGAGCAACTCTATGGTTTTATATGACCTGTCTTGTTGGGCGAGGGATAAAATTCACTGATGCACTGGAAGCGTGTGCGCATATTTTTCCAAACAATACAGTAAAGAAACATCTTCACTCTCTTTACCAACAAATGGAAAAAGGAAGGGCAATTACTTGTGTTTTGGAGGTGTCTTTTTTGTGTTCGCATCACACAAAAGAATACATTGCGAGTCTTTCTTCCGGGAATACAATTGGGAAAATCATCAAAACAATCGCGACTCTTGAGCAGGATCGACTGACGCGTTCCACAGAGCGTCTTCAGAACATGATTTACCCCACAGGTATTGTGGTGCTAGCTAGTGTGATTGTGTGGATTATTTATGCAGTGTTTTTTCCCATCTACCATAATATAGGTATTCAGCTGTGAGTTCGCGTGTTTCTTTTTGTTCTTTCTCTTCTCCTGTAAAGGAATCCGCGCATGCCCTTTTTGCAACGAAAAGTCTTCTATACAAAAATGTGCTTTTTTTCCCCTATGCAGGTCCTCTCGAGGGGCGGGTCTATAGTCTTGGAGGTGTATCTGCGTGGGGTCGTTGGTTTTGGAAGCGTGTGTGGAGACAAGATCATCAGATAGGTTTTTATCAATGGAGCCACTTACAGAAGAGAAGGTGGGCATCCTATTTGTGGAGTGTGTGTGAACCTGAACATGGGATATTAGAGGCTAGTGTCTGTTCTGCCCAATACGCTCACAAGCAGATTCGTATGATCGCACCACTACAAACAGGTATCGTTACGTTTCTTGCGCAACACCACCACATACTCGATCATGAAAAATGGCTGTGTGTCTATCAAATGGACTCACACACACGGATGGTTGCGTCTCAAGGGGGGTCTATTGTTGATGATAGGCCCTTTTCGGTTGCGGATGATTTTTGGCACAAGCATCGGGGGGTTGGTCCAATTTTGGTTGATTCTTCTTTGAAAAAAATCAACATTCCCGTGCGTTCTGTATGGAAGAGCGTGGATATTCCCCATGAAAACATGACGGCGATATTGCCACACATTACACCCTGTTTGCGAATGAGTTTTATGACACCTAACCCTAAAGTTTTACAGGTTTTTCGCTTGCATAGGGCTCTTAAATGGGTGGAAAAAATAAGTATACTCTTCCTTATTGTGGGTAGTGTTTTTGGTGTTTCCTTAGGCATAGATTGTTATACAAAAAGATGCCTTAGTAGCATCAACATTTCCCCACCCTTGAGAAAAACAAAATATTCACCAATGCGCAACAAAACGCACGAAACACTGGGGCAGAAACTGAGAAAGTTTCACAGAAATCCTCATAGAAAGGTTTTTACTCATGATTTTTGATAAAATATTTTGGAGACATACGCTGCGAACACCCGTATGTGTGGCAGCACTATGTTTATGGATGGGTCTTGCATCTGTTTATTTGTTTTGTGTGGGGGACACCAAGCATGTTTCCTGTTTGATGGATCCCCAAAAAATTACTTGTCCAAAAATGAGGGTTTTTCTCACAAAAAGTGCCCGTCTTTACGGTATGTGCGTACAGCGCGTAACAGCCCAGTGCTTGTCTTCCTCCCAGGGTTCATTACCGCGGATACTACTGACGATGGGAGGAACGTTGGAAGAATCACCTTTGATCAATGAGTACATCGCAGATATACAGCGTGACTATCCCATGGTACTTGCGCTGCAATCTATACGGCTGAGCCGTGGTAAAAAACGCACGGGATTTATCATTAAGCTGGAAAGTCGTCAATGTATATGAAGTCATTAATAATTTCTCCTGTTACCAATACAAAGTCTATGCATGTCTTTAAGGGGGAGGAAAAGCATTTAAAAAATCACAGAGAACTCACCCATGAAGGACTCTTATTGCGTGCACATAAATCCTTGTCTATGGGATTTTGGAGATCCTGCCGTGTACCTATGATTGCTTACTTTTTAAGTGCTAATATCCATGCGGGTAGCTTGGGGAATTATTGTATTGACGGTTTTTATGTCAAAAGTATTGTGTATGAAAGCCCTCTACAGTGGACGGTGATTATTAATGGATCCACTTACATTCCTACACGCAAGCGTCAAGGTAGTCTTTCTTTGCTGCGCGTTTCGTCGGATGCTATTGTGATTAGCATTGATGGTGCCCATGTGCCTTTAAAAGCTCACGAAAGTTATGATTGTGTACGTAAAAAAGTCATTTCAGGAAAGTGTATGTTCCAGCCGATAAAAAAACATCCAGGACCGGCGTGAAAATCAATGGTCTGGGGGATCAGAAATTCCTTGCACAAAAGGGACAAGACCAATGTGTCGCCACCGCTTCATCCGTTCTGCATGAACAATATTGACAGCCGCTTGAATGGCGTCAGCAAGAATAGTGTTGATAATGATATAGTCGTATTCTATCCAGTGACTCATCTCTTGAGCTGCCCGCTGCATGCGCCTGCTTATTACAGAAGCAGAATCTTGGCCCCGCGATATGAGCCGCTGTTGAAGAGCTTTCTTGTTAGGAGGCAAAATAAAAATACTGACAACATCTTGATTTTTATGTTGCTTGATTTGCTGGAATCCTTGCCAGTCAATATCAAAAACAAGGTCACCACCCTGTTGCAATCTATCCAACACGGGGGCTTTTGGTGTTCCGTAATAATTACCAAACACGTACGCATGCTCCAAGAAATGACCACCACTCACCATACTATTAAATGTTTCCTGGTCGACAAAATGGTAGTCTTTCCCATCAACCTCCCCCGGACGGATTGGACGTGTGGTATAGGAAACAGAATGCGAAAGAGCCTCTACGGATGCGATTAATCCACGGGCGATACTTGTTTTTCCTGCACCTGAGGGTGAGGAAAGTGCGAAAAGAATCCCTCTTCTTGAGATGGGGGGAGTCATTATTTTCCTTGCATCATTCTTTCTGAACAATCCACACTATAAAATTTATTCGGTTGCATGTTCAAGATAATTTTTCAGATCTTTAATTTTAGTATTGATATCTTTTTCTTGGGGTTTCAGGAACTGAATTGCCCGCTCAAGCTGCTTTTTTGCTTCTGGGATATTACCAATTAAATACGAACGCTCTGCGAGGGCCCATGACATTGCTCCCATACGTTTCATTTTCCCAAGAGCAAAAGCATACAAGCGCCAAAATTCAGGATTTTCTTTTTCTGTCTCACGCATCTCTTCAAGAATTTTAAGGGCAGATTCTGGGCTTGCATTTTTTCCAATAAGTAAGCTCCACGCATAAGAAAGACGGACAAGATTTCCCTTGGGATTTAAGGATACAGCGGTGCGATAGGAGGCGCGTGCTTCTTCATGTTTTCCTGAAACAAACAAAACCTGTCCTTTCGTTTCTTGGTAATAAGGGTTCTTAGGATCATTTGCAATGAGCGTGTTGAGTAATTCCAGAGATTGTGGATGTTTGCCTAATTTGTGGTAACCCACCGATCGTGCGTACAAAGAGTGCTTGTCTTTTTTTCCCTGTGTTTTTCGGAGTGTTACAGCCCCTGGTTCAATGAAACCCCTCAGTTTGGCTTGTAGTTGTAGATACCGTTGGTTCAAATCTTTCGGAAAGGTTGCGGAAGATGCCGCAGATGTTTTTTTGGATAAAATGACATCCGCGCGGTCTTTTGGATCAGGGTGGGTAAGTACGTAAGGGTCAGGCTTTAATGAGGAAAGATTTTCGCGGCGATGGAGCATTAATAAAAACGATGTGAGTCCCTCAATAGGCCAATTAAGTTTTGTCAGAATTTCTGTTGCTGTTCGGTCTGCTGCCGCTTCTTTACCTCTATTCCATCGAAAAAACCCCCGCCGCACAATTTCTGATCCCCCTAAAGCCACTGCTAGGCCAGCACCTGGATTGGCTATCATAATACCAGCCCCTAATAGCGTAGTACCAAGTGCTAAGAGCTGACGTTCTTTGATGGTGATCATGAGAAGCTCCACATGGCGAGCATAAATGTGGCCTGTTTCGTGGGCAATAACCCCCGCCATTTGCTCGGCGGTTGCCGTGAGAAGGATTCCTGTATGTAGGATCATAATTGGCCCCACAGAAGCAGCCGCATTAATTTCGGGATCTACAACGACATAGTGTCGAACTTTGCCAGATGGAATCCCCACAGTTTTATAAATAGGATCAGAAAGAGCCTGAATAACATCGGTGAGCTCCTGATCTTGGATTGATGTTCCTCTCTTGAAGTCATAAAGCGCCTGCGTGGGCATTGTCAGGCTGATCAGCATAAAAAAAAGGGAAAATATGCTGTGGGAAAATTTTTGTTGCACGCTGCTATTGTGTACGAAAGATCGCCTATTGGAACAGTCTATTGTATCAGTAGATTGTTTGGGCATTATCACAGTGATCTCCGTTGACGCTATTTTGTTTGGCGCATGCGGGCGATTATAACTCTATCTCTTGAAGTTTTACACTACTTTATCTTTTTCAGTAGATTCCAGGGATTCTGTGGATCAGTGCTGTATGCACCAACTTCCCAATCAACGACCTCCGCTTTATTCCAAAGATTTTGACAGGCAAAAATAGGAGGAGAGTCTCCTGCTGAGGCCACCCGACAACGTCCGCATACGGCTTTCATCATGCATTGCATGGGAGCAAGCGTGAGGATAATTGTCTTATCGTCATGGCGTTTTGTTTCATGTGTGGCAATAACGGGCGCGCTGTCAGGAACGTTAAGACCATTTACGGAGGCGTGTGTGGAAACAATGCGCACACTGGGATGATATTGGCGAACCATCGCTAAAAGCTTTTCACTTATTTGACTTGTGTCGATATGAATAGTTGCCTGTGACATGCATGAAGCAATCTGTGCAATTTGCGCAAGCCAACGAGAGTCTGTCACAAAATGTGTGTGGGGTTTATTATCAAGAAAGTTTCCAACCGGTCCCATGAGATGGACGGTATCTCCGATGCGCATATTCGCAAAGTTTTCTGCAGAGTGAGACGATGAATAAATCAAAAATGAGACGGTGTTGCTCTCTTTGGAAATGTGTATGGGCAGTAATGCGAGAGATTTCTCCAGAAAGTCACCGCCTGCGGATACAACGTTTAGCCGATAAAAATGCCCTGGCTTATATGTTTTTACAGCAGCGGGCGCATGAATGACGACATGATAACCGGGTGTAAATCCACAGGGAAAAACTTGTGTAATAGTTGCCTGATAAAAGCAAGAGAAGTTTTTAATGATGCGTGAAGGGTCTTGTGTGGGTTCTTTTTTGATCAAGGATGCATGAATGGACCGTGCTCCTTTTTTTGCGCTTGCTAAGGCTTTGACAACGCTGCCCGAATAATCCGGGTGTACGTCTCCGTGCTGGGAAACAGTGATAGGGGTATTGGTTGTGTGTTGGATAAAAAATGATGATTGATCTGCTGTTTTCTGAAAGAGGGATTCTTCGTTAACAACTATACGCGCATCTTCTCCCATATGTGTATTGGGATGAATACCAGTAGCGACCAAAAGTGTCCGTGCGGAAATTTCTGTTCGGGTTTCACCGTTCTGCAAGACAAGCGTCTCTAATCTTCCTTCTTCATCAGTACACGCGTGATGAATGGTTGTATTCTCGATAAATGTCACTCCCTGATCTAAGGCGTTCTGAATCTCATGCTTGTTTGTTGTGTAGGCGGGAGAGCTCTTGAAACGTCCGCGATAAATAATAGTGACTCCTCCTGTGGCATGTAAGAAAGATGAGAAGCTTTTGTGATGGTCGCGATGAATGTTCTCAAGGAGTTGGAGATGGGCATCAATCTTTTTGAGGTGGGGGTAAGCTTCTAAAAGGGTCTTTTGTTCATAGTTGCTGAGAGCACTCCAAGCGTGTGCAAATTTTTCCAACTGACGCCTATAGTAGACCAGGGCTTCTGTTGCTGCATCGCAGGCCGTTAAACCGCCTCCTACAACGACAAGAGGAAAGTCAATCCATAGATCGCTGGGGAGATCTTTGTGATAAGCACCATGATTAAGGTGCATCAAAAAATCAGACGCTACATGAACACCATATTTGACGTGACGGATGGCCGGCAAATCTTTGGGGCGACCTGTTCCCACACACACAGCTACATGGGAAACACCATGATCAAAAAGATCTGCGAGTTGCACCTGGCTGCCCAAGCGCAAACCATCGAAAAGATTATACTGAGGGTTGCGTGATAAAATAATGCGCACCAACTGCAAATAGTTTTTATCCCAACGTGCTGTAATTCCATACTCTGCAACACCACCAAATCCATCAGGAATGCGTGTATCAAGATCGTGCCAAATATCTTGTATATGGGCAATCGGCTTAGTGATATAGGCAGAGTTAATCGGTTTTATCCTGAGGGCATCAATAGCAATTACTGTGTGCCCCATGTGCATCAAATGATGGGCAAGCCCGAAACCAGCAGGTCCCTGACCTGCAACAAGAATGGTATGTCCAGATAACGCCTGGGGAAGAGGTGAACGAATACTCAAGGGGTTCCAATGGGTAAGAAGTGCATAGATTTCTACGCCATATTTTTGCTCAAGAACGGTGTCAAGGATGTGTGTTTCAATGCTTGGGACATCAATAGGTGTATGGGCATGAAGGATGCAGCTGTTTGTGCAATCACTGCAAATACGCCTTCCAGTAACAGCGACAAGAGGATTATCAACGACAATTGTTGCTAAGGCACTCAGGGGCATTCCATCCTGAAAAATATGGATCATCTCGGATATTTTTTGGTCGAGGGGGCACCCGATCATTGGGGCACCATCATGATTTATACGCGGCGAGTGGTGGTCCAATTTTATACCAGTGCGACATGTATCCTTTGCCCGGGGATGACAAATAAGGCAGCTGTTCTCATGTAGGCCGATATAACCAGTGTCGGGTTTTTGATCACAGAGGTTAAAATTCTCACGGATTTTTGTTGGTTCTTGTGCAAAACCAATCATCCCATTTTTTAGGGGTGTACCCATAGGATCTATGGAATTGGAAAAAAGCAAAGAGCCCCGGTTGGCATCATTCCCTTCGGGGGTGTAACATGCCCAAAGAGCATATTGAATAAGTATATCAACAGCGGAAGCATCTTGTTTCTCTAGCGCCTCATTCACGGCATGCGCAAAAGCCACATCTGTAACAACCCCACCACACAGGTTAAATACTGCGCGTTGAAGGATACTGTGGTTGAGCTGCGAAAGATTGTTTTTGCGCGTGTCGTGATGAACGATGCGCCGAATAAACGTTTGTTTGCATGCATGCAGTATTTTTCCATTATCATTGATATTTTTGGCTGAAACATTAAAATTGTGACTATCGAATTTGTCCCGCAAAAAACTTTCTAAAAAAGGACTTAAGGCAATAATAAGGCTGCTTTCTTGCAGAGGGGTGATGCGATCGGGGTGGTTTCGGGCTTCTTCAAGGCGTGTTTTCAAAATATCGGGTAAGTGGCGTACAAAAAGACGATCAAGTTTTTGTAACGAAGACTGAGAGAAAAAGCTCTCAAAGGGATATGGAAAATTTTGAAAATTTGTCATTTTCGTTCGCAAAATAGTAGACTATGATCGTATAGCGTTTAAATCTAGAGACTTATGCGATATCTGTCTAGCTGTGACACCACAAGCCTTGAGGGAAAAACAGCCGTTGTACGTGTAGATTTGAACCTTCCAGTCATCGATGGGCGTGTATTCGATGATAGCCGTATTCATGCTATAAAGCCAACTATTGAATTTTTGCGCACCCATGGATGTGGCGTTCGGTTGTTGGCACACATGGGTCGCCCTCAAGGGAAACCAGTTCCGGCTTTTTCATTGGAGTCCCTTATTCCAACACTTGAGGCTGTGCTGGGCATCCCGGTTGTTTTTTCACTCGACTATGCACCATCAGATGCTCCTGTTGTGCTTTATGAGAACCTCCGGTTTTTTCCTGGTGAGGAGTTGAACAATCCTCTTTTTGCTCATGAGCTTGCGAAGTTGGGACACTTTTTCGTCAATGACGCTTTTTCTGTGTCACATCGCGCTCATGCTTCAACAGTGGGTATTACTAACCACCTGGAGGCGTATGCGGGCATTACACTCAGTCACGAGATTGACGGTCTGCAGGCTCTTTTGACAACACCCAAGCGACCCTTGATTGCGATAATTGGAGGGGCAAAAATTGCAACCAAAATTCATCTCGTAGAAAACCTTTTAAAAACCTGTGACCATGTTTATCTGGGCGGTGGTCTTGCCACGACATTTTTGAAGGCGCAAGGGTTTAATCTTGGGCGCTCGCTGGTTGAAGAAAAATTACTGGACTGGGCGCAAGGAATTCTTCAAACACATAAAAATCTTCACTTGCCTATTGACGCTGTGGTTTCAACAGCCCTTGCAGCAGGAGCCAGTGCGCACACCATGACGACTGTTGATGTGGCAAATGATGCAATGATGGTCGACATTGGTCCTTTTTCACGGAGTCAGTTATGTGATTTATGTGCCAAAGGGGGCACCGTTGTTTGGAATGGTCCTGTGGGGGCCTTTGAGTATCCTCCTTTTCATGAGGGAACTGTGGCAGGATTACGGTACTTAGCGACGGAAACACGTCTTGGTAATCTTGTGAGTATTATTGGTGGTGGTGAGACGGTGGCTGCTGCAAAAATGGCTGGCTGTATGGGGGACTTTAGTTTTGTTTCCACGGCAGGCGGAGCCTTTCTTGAGTGGCTTGAGGGACGTGAGCTCCCGGGGATCAAAGCTCTTGGCTATGAATATACCCCCAAGGGAAATCATTCATGATAAATGCACGCAAAACAAAAATAATAGCCACGCTAGGACCTGCGTCATCATCATTGGAAACAATTGAACGGTTGACATTGGAGGGCGTGAATGTTTTTCGGTTAAACTTCTCCCATGGGACCCATGAAGATCATTTGCATTGCATTACATGCATTCGCAAAATAAGCAAAAAATGCGGCAAAACAAGTGCCATCTTGGCTGATCTTCAAGGTCCTAAGTTGCGTGTGGGGACTTTTGTGAAAACACGGGAAACGCTTCAGCAAGGTGCAGAATTTTCTCTCCATCTTAAAACTGTTGATGGAACAATTAATCACGTACAGCTTCCACACGAGGAGATTTTTTCAGCAATACGTCCGGGTGACCAGATTCTGATCAACGATGGCCGTATTGTTCTTGAGGCATTGCATGCGGGGGGTGGTGTTATCAAGACACTGGTGCGTCGTGGCGGTGAGATTTCCGATCACAAAGGTGTTAATGTTCCAGGCATAAATCTTGATATTTCAGCGATTACAACGAAGGATCTTACCGATTTAACATTTGCTTTATCTCATGAGGTGGACTGGGTGGCGCTTTCATTTGTGCAGTCAGCGCAAGATGTAAAAAATGCGAAGCATTACATCCAAGGGCGAGCACGGATTCTCTCGAAAATTGAAAAACCTCAGGCGTTGAATGATCTTACCAATATTATTTTTGAATCCGATGCTGTGATGGTTGCGCGTGGTGATTTGGGTGTTGAGCTTGATGTTGAAGATGTACCTCCTGTACAACATCGTATTATTGACATGTGCCGCAAAATGCGAACCCCGGTTGTTGTTGCGACGCAAATGCTAGAGTCAATGATTGTGTGTGAGACACCTACGCGTGCAGAGGTCACAGATGTGGCTGAGGCCGTATACGCAGGGGTAGATGCTGTCATGCTTTCGGCAGAATCTGCTTCGGGAAAGTATCCCATAGAAAGCGTTCAGATGATGAATCGTATTATTGTGCGTGTGGAAAAAGATCCTCAATACACAGAAAGGATTTATAGGTTTTCACACACTATGCCACTTGCGGATGGTCATAGTGCATTTGTCCAGGCTGCAACGAATGTGACCCAGGGTCTATCAGTAAAAGCAATTGTATGTTTTAGCACAAGTGGTGCTACGGCTCTTGCATCAGCTGTTAGCCGTCCGCGTGTGCCTATTTTATGCCTTACACCCAGTATTAAGACAGCAAATTATGTAAATCTTGTATGGGGCGTACATGGCCATATAGCCCGAAATGTTATGACTATGCCGAACATGGTGGAGGAAGCGTGTGCGCATGTTGTGACTCATGGCTATGGTCGTGAAGGAGATAGTATTTTGATTACCGCTGGCCTTCCGTTTGGTGTTTCTGGTCCTCCGAATGTGTTGAGACTTGTGGAGATTGGCAATACGTGTACCTATGAGTGAGGATAAGGGATAACGTGTGCTTTGCTCCCACCTCTTTGCCTTTGTTTTGAGGAATTATCTGTTATCTCCTATAGGGTTGAGGTATACTGTATTTTGGGAAGAAAGCATCAATCAAATCTTAAGCGCATTTAAGAAATCGTGATGCAAATGGGGAGATTTTAACAAGTGAATCGCGCAAAACTATCTATTCAAATTGCTGTTGCTGGGCTTTTGGCATGCATCATTCTTCCAGAGATTCTTCCTTTGAATCTACTGACTCCTTTTTTTCTACCAGACATAGAGCGCACCCTTGGTCGTAAAATACATGTGAATGGTTTGATTAAACTGCGCGTATTTCCTTATATTCGACTTGTGGCTAATGACATTCATCTTGAGAATGTTCAAGGAGCAAAGCACAAAGATATGATCGCGATTAAGTCTCTTGTGGCGAATGTGGGCTTTATGCCTCTTTTGCGCAAAAAAGTGGTTCTTTCGGGGCGTGTCGTGCGGCCGATGGTTAATCTTGAACAGCTTTCCGAGAAACAGGATAATTGGACTTTCGTTAGTGAAGAAACCACCGAAGAAAAAGGAGCAAAAGCAGAAACAGAAAAGAACGAAACGCAACCTAAGGGTTCACCCTGGGTAATCTCCCTTGAGGATTTCAAAGTAAGTGGCGGACAGGTTGAGTACCGCACACCAGGGGGGACAAAAAATATTCACCTGACAACCGCTTCTTTCGGTGTAACCACAGCGGATCAAGGACCGTATTTTGCCCACCTGCGTCTTGTCTATGAGGGAAGCTCTTACGATGTTTCGGTGCGCACGCTTTCACCTTTGAGTGACCCTGATGTTGGTATCGTCACAAAGTTTGAGGCTGGCGATGGCCGTTTTTATTCAGGATTTACAGGAAAGTTTTCGCTTGCGCAAAAAACTATTTCTGGAAAGTTTTCGGCTAAAGGTAGTATTCAAAAGCTGGGTTTGAATGATATTTTGCTGCGTCATAAAGCGACGCATCCCAAAATGTACGCTACTTTTAATACCCAGCTAAAGGCAACAGAAGCGATGGTTGATCTCAAACAAACGCAGCTTGATGTTCCTATGACCCGCATTACTGGCGATGCAAACGTCAAACTTGGTGCGCGTATGGTGTTTGATGTGCTTTTTCAAACCCTTGATAAAGAATCATTCTTGCGTGTCAAAACACACACAAAGGATTCTGCTCTGGTTCATGGGGTGCATCTTAAGGTGGATCAGATAAAGGGCTTACTTGCCCGATATGATTTTACCTCTCCTCTTGAGCCGCAAGCACCCCTTGAGGTTCGTGGCAATGTGCTACAAAAAGGGAACTCTTATGATCTGAGTGATGCAGTGATTCGTTTACAGGATGCCGAAATTGCGGGGGGATTCTCATATCAAACGGTAGCAGGGCTCATGCGCGCTTCTGCAAATGTTCACTTAAAAACGTTGCGCAAATGGTGGCAAGTCGTTGATGCTGACTACATGCCAGGTCTGGATTGGGTGAAGGTGACGGCCTCGGCCCGTGAATCATCAAAAAATGTCCTTACGTTTGATACGATGATTGATATGGAGGGCGAGGGTGCTGTCAACATTAAGGGGACACGTACCGACGGTACTGTAAAGGCTCATTGCAATCTTCATTACGCCGAAGCGCAGCACTTAGCCCATCATCTGACGGGAGATAAATCCTATAAAATGGGACCGTTCCAAATTGCTACAGATGTTATGAGTCAAGGAAGTAAAACCCTCTTGGACAATATCATTTTTCACTCACGTCCTATTCGCGGAAAAGGATCGCTGCACGTAGAGTCGCGCGGCAAAGAAACCCATATCAGCACAAGCCTCAATCTTCAGGATTTGAATGTAACAACCCTTCTTGAGTTCTTGGATGATGATGATGACGACGGAAGTGTAGAGCGCCACATACCACAAAAAATCAAAGACCTGGCCTCGCGTAATCCTGTGACGGCAAAAGTTATAGATCCTGGTTGGTCAAAGAAAAAGCTTTTGTGGCCTCAGGATTTGTTTGTAAAAGCGGAAATTAATATTGGAAATGTGGTGTTGGTTCAGCCATTAATTACCAATAGCTCTCTTCGTGTGAATATGGGGGAAACCCTTCATGCTGATTTTAAAGGAAAGTCTGCTTTAACGGATAAACCCTGTCATGTGATCGCCCATGTGAAACCCCAGGGCGGGATACACCATATCAAGCTGGATATGGGATTTAACGAAATTCCTTTTAACTCAATTATGGGGACAGTTACAAATGTACTCAGTTTTGGAGGATCTTTAACAACAGTTGCGCAGCTGGCGACTTCAGGTTCATCCCTTGACGGACTGATGAGGGGGCTTGATGGTCATATCAAAATTAAGGCGAACAAAGCTTTTATTGATGGTGTTAATTTGATCAAGCTGAGCCGTAAACCGGAGAGTATTTTGGGATTGGCCATGAAGATTCTTTTTAAAGAGGCAGATAAAGGTCTTCAAAAAGCGCTGGGATTTTTCAATCTTGCATCTGGGAAAAATAAAGAGCGCACTGAAATTTTTAAATTACGCAGCCATATACCTATTACAAAAGGAAAGCTGGCATTTATTGATACTATTCTGAGGGCAGAGGGACTGGAAGGTGATATCAACGGATATGTGGATCTGGCGAGCCGCTTTGCAGATACAAGCGGCCGCTTTATTTTACCTGAAATCAAGCTCAAGGATATGCCGCCGATTACATTTACGGCAAAAGGTCCCTTTGCCAATCTTGTCGTGGAAAATACGGCGGATAAACTAAAAGATTATTTTTTGAACAATGTTGTGGGAAGTCTTGCGGGCAAAGCTGTCACACAAGGTCTTTTGAGTGTTTTCCTGCCCGGGGTAGGAACGTTGATAGGGGCTGTTGCGAGTAAGGCGATCGATAGTGTTCACGATGCCTCTGTTGATGCTGAAATTGCCAAAGAACGGCAGGATCGAGCAGAAAAGGAACGCCAAAAAGCTTCTTCAAAAAAGAAACCTGTTGTTTCTGTCTCCTCACACATCAATCCTGAAAAACCTGATCCTAAGAAATCTGAGGCCTCGTCTACAAAGAATGGTTCCTCCAAACCCCTCAAAAGCCTAGAGAAGGAACTTAAGAAGGGCATTAGGGGACTTTTCGGTTAAGGGAAATGCTTTGCTATCCTGCGTTGTCAGAGGGCACGTTTCCATGATAAGGTCCTGAAAATTTTTCTCCTGTTTTGCTATGTGGCGTGGATTACTCTTCTCCTTTTTGCTTGTTTTTCTTTTGATTGGTATTGGTGTTACAATTGCGTATACCCACAACCATCCCCTTGCTTACAATTATGTAAGTGGTTATCTTTTTAACACTAAGAGAAGGGCGTCTACAGAGCTTGCAAAACACCTGACACATGAAGTTCTCCAAAGCTATATGATACACCGGGATTATCGCTGGATGCGCGATCAGATTCATGGGGATATTCGTGGTCATAATACTTTTTCGCAAAAATCTATCGCTGATGTTTTTGCGCAAGCATCTGTGCCTCATAACAAGCTTGTGCGTATTCGTATCAAAAACAACAATGTCTATATCAAAAAACCCTATGCACATGTGATGAAGTCGGGAATACGAATGCAGAGGAGTATCTTAGTCATCCTCAATGTGCTTGAAGACATGTGCGCGCGGGGGCTTCTTCCTGATGTAGATTTCATCCTTTCGTGCCAAGATCGCCCTGAAAAAACAGATTGTATGGAGGGTAGTGGGTACCCAATTTTTGCTTTTTCAAAAGACACACAGGACTCCTTTGAAAAAGGTCTCATACTCTTTCCTGATTTTGAAAACATTGTGATGGCTTATGCAAAAATGCCTGCCTTGTATGCCTCGTATGGAAATGTTCAGACCTTTGAGAAGAAGGTTCCGGTCCTTCTTTTTCGTGGTGCTGACAGTGATGTCACAGGGTATCGCCATCGTCTTGTTTCGTACGCTGCAGATAAAAGCTTTATTGATGCTGAGATTGTGACGCATAATCACAATCGGGGGAAGTCGATGGAGATTCCCCAACAGGTTAGATACAAATACAATATTTCTGTGGATGGTGTAACCGCCACGTGGACGCGAGTGGTATGGTTATTGGCGACAGATACATTGATGCTGAAACACCGGTCTTCCCGCTACCAATGGTTTTATGGAGGGCTAAAACCGAACACACACTATGTTGAGATTAGTGACCACCCGAATGATTTGCCGAACACGTTTGCCTGGTTGGAGGCCCATCCCCTTGAGGTAAAGGCCTGTGTGGAGAATGGGCGCGCCTTTTATAAAAAGAATCTACAAATGCAAGGGATTTATGGTTATATTTACGTACTTATGCACGCTTATCATAGCAAGCAGCGTTCACAGGAATTATTCACGTTAGATAAAGATGATCATCTTTATGGGTTATGGAAACGAAAAGAGTATAAGAAAAAATCTGCCGAACCATCTATTATTTATAAAATCCTCACCCAAAAAGAGTGGAGACAGTTTCAAAAAAGAGGAATCTTTCAAGGGAGTGCGTTTGATAAAGCATCAGGTTTTATGCACTGCAGCACCAAAGAGCAAATCGCTCAAGTTCGGGAGAAATTTTTTACCCAAAATGAGAAGCTTGTTCTTGTTCACCTTGATGTCTCTCGTATTTCTCGGGATCGAATGAAGTTTGAATCTAATAAACCGGGGGGTATGCGTTATCCCCATGTCTATGAGAATCTCTTACTATCAACAGTGGTGAACAGTGAATCCCTTCGATAAAAACCGATCAAAGAGATAGTGGATTTAGAGGGCAATCAGCTGTGTTTTGATCGTGAGCATATCTTTCCAGGCTTTTGCTTTTTGTCCCGGCGATCGCAGCAGATAAGAGGGGTGGTAGATAGGCATGACACGAAAGGATTTGCGTTCAAAGAGTGTTTGGTAGGTTTGTACTTTACCTCGAATGCGTGCAATTCCCCCACCCGCACTGAGAACTGCTTGAATAGCGGTTGCCCCCGCTAGGATTAAGAATTGAGGGTTTACTAATTCAATATGGCGCGCGATTATCGGGGTGAATAGCTGTATCTCCTCATCCGTAGGGGTGCGATTCCCAGGTGGACGCCAGGGAATAACATTTGTAATATACGTGTTTGTAGCGCGGGTAAGACTAATGCTTGCCAAAATACGATCCAGTAACTGGCCACTTTTCCCCACGAAAGGTTTGCCTTGAATATCCTCATCGGCACCTGGCGCTTCACCAATAACCATTGCCACCGGCTGTGTGGATACACCATCACCAAACACAAGCTGTGTCGCGGTTTCCTTGAGGCGCACATAAGAGAATGTTTCGCTGTACGCGCGCAACGCCTCTAGTTCAGAAAGAGGGCCCACATCATGCATGATAGAAGCTACTTTTTCATTTAGAGATAGTGTTTTTATCGGGGGAGGCACTCTTCCTTCTCCTGGTTGTGTTGGTGAAGATTGGGTGTTTGGCACACATGGGGATGGAATCGTGTGTGTTACAAACTCAGGCATCTTCGGAGATAAAGGCGCGCGTGCATCGAAGCGTTCATGGAAAATACCTCCGGGTGTTTCTTCCAGGGCAACAGATGAGCCCCACTGCAGCGTATAAATATGATTAGGCGTCGTCTTCATCGTCGGGGTCTTGGCCATAAGTTCCCCCAAGATACTGATTAATGGCTGTGTAAATTTTTTCAACTGTAACACCTGGCTCATCATGGGAGCATTCAATATGAATATCGGCCTCTTGGTAATGTTGCCCATACTGATCAAAAAGCCCAGAAAGTGTTTCGCGCGGATCAGCATTCTCCAATTGTGGGCGATGACTACGGCGAGATACCCGTGCGATGATGCTGTCAATTGTTGCATCCAGCCACACAGAAACAGTTTGCTGTTTAATAAGCGTTCGATTCACCTCATCCGCAAAGGCACCAACGCCGGTTGAGAGGACATGAGGGGGCTCATTCAAAAGTCGCTTGATCACACGACGCTCTGCATCACGAAAAGCAGACTCCCCATATAATTCATAAATATCAGAAATTGTACACCCTGCAGCAAGTTCAACCTCTTGATCAGAGTCGTAAAAGGGAATGTTCAATTTTTTGGAAATGCGGCGCCCAATGCTGGTTTTGCCTACACCCATCATGCCAACAAGAACAATCGATTGATTTGGTCGAAAAACAAATTTCATAAAGCCCTATTTACCCATTACTCACAGTTTGATAGATACTAAGTATGTAACTTCTACCACGAAAATCAATTCAATCAAGGTATTTCATATGCGTGCAATGTGGTCAATCCTCTTTATTATTTTTATAGGTTCGCTGGTTTTCCTTTGGTTATGGGGAATTCCGAGCCCTTCCACTGAGGTAGTAAAGCAAATTCCCAATGATGTTTTATTAAAAATATAGTGCTCATGAAAGTATATCCCTCCCTCATGGCGGCAGATTTTGGGAATTTGGCCGCATGTGTTTCCGTGTTGGATACACTTGCTGATGTGGGTGGCTATCATCTTGATGTTATGGACAATCACTTTGTGCCTAACTTCACCTTTGGACCCTTGGTTGCTGGCGCCTTACAAAAATATGTTACAAAGCCTTTCGAGGCCCACCTTATGGTACAGAATCCTCTCCAGCATTTTGATCAGTGTGCGCAAAATGGTGTTGCACATGTTTTTACACACATTGAAAATACGCCAGATATTTCTGATGCGTGTGCAAAAGCGCGTGGGTGTGGGATGGGTTATGGGCTTGTGATCAATCCAGAAACACCTTTTGGCCAAGCTCGTGAGTACCTGTGCGCTATTGATTCTCTTCTGGTGATGACAGTGAACCCAGGTTTTTGTGGTCAGATTTTTATGAATGAACTATTACCTAAGATTGATGAGGCTTTGTATTATAGGAGCACACGAAACCCGCTCCTGCGCATTGTTGTAGATGGTGGTGTTAATGCAGAAACTGCTCCTGCGTTGCACAAACGGGGTGTTGAGGAGGTTGTTGTAGGTAGTTATATGTTTAAAGACATTTCCCTACCCGATGCCCACAGGTATAAGGCCCGCATTCGCTCCTTGTACTCCTAACTTGAGGATTTTTTTATGCACAAACTACCCATATCCAACACGCTAACGGGAATGTTTTTTATTGCGGTGGGTATATTTTTGTACTCGCTCATCAATTTGGTAGTGAAGGACTTGGTTTGCCAATATTCCTTAGGGCAGATTGCTCTTTTTCGTATGGGGTTTGCTCTTTTGCCGGCTCTTTATATGTTGCGCCAAACGGAACCAAAGCGAATGTTTGCGACGACCACACTCCCTCGGTTGATGGTCATTGCTTTTACAAACTTTGTGGCGATTATTCTGATTTTTAAAGCGTTTTCTCTTTTACCCTTGGCTGAGGCCCAAACACTCTGCTTTACATCAATTATTTTTGCCACACTCATGGCCCTCTTTGTTTTGGGTGAGAAAGTAAACCTTCTTTCCGCAACAGCTGTTTTTATAGGGTTTTTGGGCATTTTAGCTGTGGTTCAACCACACACAGGCTTGACAAACATGTATGGGGTCTGTGCAGCCCTTGGCTTTGCTTTTTTGGATGCTGTTACGCTTGTGAATTTGCGGATTTTGAGTCGTGATAATTCTGGTTACAAAGTGGCCTTCTATCTTATGTTTTTTGGCACAAGTTATCTTCTGATTGTGTTTATATTAAAGCCCTATCTTCCAGAAATAATAACCACGCTTCTTTCTGTGGAGTGGGTTCCTCTTGGACAGAAAGACTTTTTCAGGATGGCATTTGTGGGTTTGGTTGGGGGAATGGGACAAATTTGCGTAAGTGTTGCCTATAAATATGCGAAAGCGGTTACAATATCACCGGTGATTTATACAGGGGTTATTTGGGGAATTTTGTTTGACATCTTTTTATTTGGGCGTTCCCTTACGCCTCTTCTCGTGATTGGCGCCCTTCTTGTGATCGGGAGCGGTCTGCTTATTGTCTATAATGAGCATATATTAGCAAAAAATACCCATAAGACGAAATTTCCTTACACATGATAAAAAACTATGGTAACTATGAATAACAAGGGCGGCCACATTTTGTTTTAGGGAGGAAGCCTTGGTAGTGACCGCGAGTATTTCTTGCGGTCACTGTTTATTAAAATTTTGTTAGGGTCGTCGATACTTCTGTTTTATTCAGCATAGTGCTGTCATATCATTGGCATTATTTTTGCTGTACCAGGCGCTTGAAAAAATATTAGAGTCCTGAGTGAATCCACCCACCACCAATAACACGGTCATTTTCATAAAATACACAGGCCTGTCCGGGGGATACTCCGTATTCGGGCTTGTGGAGTGTTGCTGTTGCGCGACCGTCATCATGCACGGTCAAAAAAGCTGGTAGTGGCTCTTGTGTTGAGCGAATTTTCACGTGAACAGGCTGTGGGGTATGCGTTGTCAGGCCCCCAAGGTTATTGAATTCTTGGATAGGGATGTGGTGCGTGGCAAGAGACTCTTTTGGTCCCACGATGACTCGATTGTTTGTTGCATCTATTTTTACGACAAAAAGAGGCTCACCAAAACTGACACCTAGCCCTCGTCGCTGACCGATCGTGTAGTGCACAATGCCTTTATGTTGGCCTAATATACGACCATCTTCATGGATAATTTCACCGGGCTTCAGGGCTTCGGGGCGCATATTGATAACCACTTGGGCATAGTCACCGTTAGGAACAAAACAAATATCTTGACTGTCTGGTTTGTCTGCGACGGTAAGACCAAAGCGTGTGGCGTGTGCCCGTACAGTGGTTTTAGGCATCTCCCCCAACGGAAAGCGCACATAATTAAGTTGATTTTGGGTGGTGGCGAACAAAAAATAACTTTGATCACGTGAGTAGTCACATGCACGATGGAGTTCAGATCCGTGGGTCCCTTCGAGGCGGCGAACATAATGCCCCGTTGCCATAACCTTCCCACCCAGTTCATGTGACATTTTCAGAAGATCTTGGAATTTCACCCTTTGATTGCACCGCACACAAGGAATAGGGGTGTATCCTGCCATATAAGTATCAGCAAAATCATCAATGACCGCTTGCTTGAAAACACTTTCATAGTCAAGCACATAGTGGGCAAACCCGAGGCGATCAGCAACTTGTCGTGCATCGTAGATATCCTGACCTGCACAGCAGGCCCCTTTCTTACCCATAATGGCGCCCGTGTCATAGAGTTGCATGGTCAGGCCCACAACATCGTACCCGGCTTCAACTAAGAGGGCCGCTGTGACCGAACTATCAACACCGCCCGACATAGCAACAACAACACGTGACCCTTTAGGAATTCCCAGATTCATTTTTTGCTTCACTATTTATTCTATTTATATAATGAATATGTCAGCAATGTTCAATGGATCACAAAAAATTTGGAATATTTATCGCACATAAATAATCCCGTTAAAAACTCAGGGGACACAGTGGTATTTAAGGGGGTTGTGCACGTAGTTTCTCTTGCGGTATCTACCCTTGCCCATGTGAAACCCGTTGTTCTCTATGGCGAGGATGGTTTCACTATTTTATATAAACGAGAGAACTATCACCAAATTCAGGATGCATTTATTGCGTTTATGCGTCGAGAAGCAGAAAAAACGTTACCGCATGAAATTCGCACTCTTTCGCAGCAAGTGAACCTCCCTTTTAATCGGCTGACTATACGTCAGACAAAAACCCGCTGGGGGAGTTGTTCGTCGCAAAAAAATATTAATCTCAATTGGCAGCTTATTCGTGTGGATGATCGCTTGCGCACCTATGTCATGATTCATGAGCTGTGTCATCTTGTGCACATGGATCACAGCCCCGATTTTTGGAAGCTTGTTGCCCACCACTGCCCAGAATATCGTACATTACGGACACACATGAAAAAAGTTAACCCCCACTGGATTGATGCTATGTATCAAGGGAGTTTTTGGCGCCAGTTATTCATGAGGCGTGTGTGACAATAAAGTAAAGTATATGGGGGTTTTTGAGATTTTTTTATGAAAAGTATTCCCCCAATGAGACCATGTGAGGCCCTTGTGGGGCGGTATGAACTATGCTAGTATTCATCTGGTTTTCAATATAAAAAGGTTTTCGTATGAAAAATTGGGCGTTATTAGGTACAGTGATGGCTTTTCTTGGGGGATGTGGTGACAGCAAACCTCAGCCAGGTGCACAAGATACCGAAAAAACAGAAGCTGCAGCTCTTGCATCACAAGCTGATGATAGTAAGGGTTCTGATGATAATAAGGGTGAAGAAAAAGCTGCTGCTGCCGCGGATTTGACAACGCCGGCGCCGGCTTCTGATGCAAAAGATAAAGATGCAGATGATGAAGACGACGAAGATGACGAGTAAATCGATCGTTTTTTAGCTATTTGCGAAGCCCCATTATATGGGGCTTTTTTTATAGATAAATTATTAACCTAGGTAGAATACAATCATAGTGATTATTTGAGAGAAGTATATCTACCAATGAAAAAAATCCCCCACTTTCTTATGGCGACCCTTTTTTTGATGAATCTATCAGCAAGTACAAATAATGGTAGTTTTTTATCCAATGTTATTGATCAAAAATCCCAAGAAAGACTGCAAGAAGCAGCCGGAAATAAGTTATTGGGTTTTTTGGGACTTTCTAATCATTCACCCGAAAAATCCTCAATGCCTTCGACGCAGGTAATTCAAGGAGAAAAACAACCAGATGAAACCTCCGAACGAGTCTTGTATGACACAGAATTTGCGGCAAGACTCATCATGAAACCAGGAGAGACTCATGGCTCTTTGGGTGTGGTTACGAAAGTAGGGCCACATCCATTTATGAAAGATGCGGGTGGGATATGTGTGAGCTTTGATGCAGTCGTTGATAGAGCAGGACGCAAGATCCTTCCGGTGAATCTTAGGGATGGAATGGTTGTTTATGGCTATTTAATCTTTGATCCAAAAGAGCAATATCCTCGTCAATTGGAGTTAAGGCCAGATACACAAAAAACATTGGCGGGATTGCAAAACAAAAATGTATGTAGATTTGGTGTTTCTGCTGCTTTCACCGCCATTGGTGGCAATGATGTTCATGCGGTTAGGTTTGAGTAATGCGCTTTTTTCTACTGAGCGTCTTTTTGTTCAGCAGTCTTTTAAATCCTGTGGAGGGTTTTTTTGAGTATACATTTGATAAACTTGAAGAATTAAGGCCTCATAAAAAAAGTGGTGCACAAGTGCACCTTTCTCAATCAGAAACAAAAACTCTTTATGCAAAGAAAGTCTGTCCGCCCCCCCCACTGTGTACACCATGTGAAGATAAACCCAGGGGTGATAGTGGTCTAAAGGAGAATACAAGAAAGGCGATCCCGTCAACTGTGCATCAACCTACTCTTCGCGAGTTTTCGCAAAAAACTGTTCCTAAAGATGACACCCAAGAGCCCAGCAACGATGAAGATGGCGATGATGAAGGCACCAATGATGATCAGGGGGATGATCAGGAGGATGACACCCAAGAGCCCGGCAACGATGAAGATGACCATGATGAAGGCACCGATGATGATCAGGAGGATGACACCCAAGAGCCCGGCAACGATGAAGGTGGGGATGATGAAGGCACCAATGATGATCAGGAGGATGATCAGGAAGTGTAAAGCTTTTCTTTTGATCATGTGTCATGTAGGTTGATCCTAAGAACAAATAAAAGTTATCTGTAATGAAACGTGCTCTTCTCATCTGTGATGCAGGTAAGGTTGGTACGCGCAAGCAGGCGGAAGTTCTCGCCCTTGGCCTTGGTTGTGCGATCACTTTCCAGGAGGTCACTTCGCCATTTTCCTGGATATGGGGACGCTTTCTTGCAGAAAAAATTGTCACAAAGCGGCTGTGTGGTTTCCCCTGGGATTATATTATTAGCGCGGGGCGGCGCTCTGCCCCGGTTGCGGTGGCAATGAAAAAAATATTATCCCCCCATACTCCCTTGTTTTTCCATATTATGGATCCTGGCTGGTGGTATCGGGATTCTTTTGATGCGCTTATTATTCCGACGCATGACGGATTAAAGGGAGATAATTGTATTTCTGTTCCGGGTGCCTTAGCCATGCGTGTGCAGCCCTCAAAAGAGGTAGAGAGTGCCTATAAAAACCACATCAATCCAAAATTACCAACAGTGGTGATGTTGATTGGGGGAAACACATCGTCCTACACTTTTACAGCGCAGACAGTCTCATTCTGGTGCGCGTGCATGAGCAAACAGCTAGCCGCCACTCCGATGAATGTTCTGATTTCGTTTTCACGGCGCACTACTCCCGATATTCGTGAGAAAATCATCTGTGAAAGCCAGAAGTGGGGTGCCTGGGTGTGGGATGAAACACCCCCTAATCCTTATCCATTTTTGTTGAATGTTGCTGATATTTTTCTGATTTCTCAAGATTCAATCTCGATGGTATCGGAGGCAGCTTTGATGGGTAAGGCTTTATACCTTCTTTCCTTAGAGGGGAAAAAAAGAAAATTTGATCATTTCTATCATGACATTATCGACAAAGGATATGCTCATTGGTTTGCGGGTGATGTGCGTATGGTCCCCTTCTCTAAACCTCTGAACTCTCTTCAAGTAGTTCTTGATTCTTTGAAGGCGCGGGGTATGATTGCCTAGGTAGTCTCTGAATTGGCTAGTGACATTCACCCAAATATGGTAATTTGGACCATTCAGGGAGGGGCGAGAATGATACTGTTTTTTGCGGGAGCGGTGTTGGCTGGTATATGTGCAAGTACACTGTATTATCACCTCTACTGGCCCCACCATAAGGCGCCGCGCTACATCAACCACCTGTTAAATTTATCCCCGCTTCCTCAAGCTCTTGTGAACTCTCAAGGAGAAATAATAACCATCAACAAGGCCTTTGAGGCCCTGTTTCCAGAAGGTGCCCCTCGAACAATGAAAGATATCGGGGAAGAGCTCAACTCTTTGGAACGTGAGCGTTTCTATGCATTTTTGAAAACGGCATACAGCGAAAAGGTAACAATCGAAGATTTTTCCAAAGATCCAGATGATGCGTGGGTGCGTCTGCGTATTCAGCCAATCACTGGTTATGGTAGTTTGTATGCCATGACATATGAAGAGCGCTCATTAAATAGCAATCAGCGCACACCTGCTGAGCAAGAGGTTATTAAGCTTTTGTTTGATCGCGCATTGACGGCTATTTTAATTATGGACTCTCAGGGAAATGTAAAAACATGGAACCCTTCATTTGAGTCTCTTGCGGGTGAAGGACTTGCGCGCAATGTTTCTTTTGCCTCTCTGTTGGCTGAAGAGGAAACGTCTGAATTTGAGTCTACGCTTAATGGATTTTGGCAAAAATCTTATGACCGTAAGGAAATAGACATCCTTTTTGCTAACCGCGCGAGCCCTGTTTCTGGGTATATCCAGCGCTTACCAACCGATAATATCAGCCTACATATTTTTGATCAATCAGAGCAAAAAAATCTACAGTTGCGTTTATTGCAGTCCCAGAAATTGCATGCGATGGGGCAGTTGGCGGGTGGTATTGCTCATGACTTCAATAATTTGCTCACGGCGATGGCGGGTTTTTGCGATCTTTTGTTGAGTCGGCATTCTCCTGGTGATCAATCCTTCACAGATATTATGCAGATTAAGCAAAACACGGATCGTGCGGCGAATCTCGTGAGGCAGCTTCTGGCCTTTTCTCGGCAGCAAACGCTTCAACCAAAGGTGATTGATCTGGGGGAGACTCTCTCAGAGTTAACAGCTCTTTTGCAACGATTGATTGGAACATCAAATGACTTAAAAGTCCATCACGGGCAAGGTCTGGGCCTCGTGAAAATAGACCATGGTTACTTTGAGCAGGTAGTTATTAATATGGTTGTTAATGCTCGCGACGCCATGCCTAAGGGGGGATTGATACAAATTAAAACCTATAACAAAATATTTAATCGCCGCACAATTATTGGCACCGAAGCAATCCCCCAAGGCTCGTATGTAGTCCTTGAGGTTACAGATACAGGAACTGGCATTGATGAAGAGAATCTTTCGCGTATCTTTGATCCTTTTTTCTCAACAAAAGAAAGTGGTGCCGGGACAGGGCTTGGGCTTTCAACGGTTTATGGTATTGTGAAGCAAATGGATGGATTTATTGGGGTTGAAACGGAAGTCAATATAGGTACAACCTTTAAAGTATTTCTTCCACGATTTATTCCCAATAAGGCAGTAAATATAAGCCGAAAAACTGAAGAAATAGAAGACCGCCAAAAAAGCTTGAGCGGCTCTGGGCGTATCTTGTTGGTGGAGGATGAAAAAGCCGTGCGCTTGTTTGCTACGCGGGCCTTGCGAGACAAAGGCTATGATGTTGTCGAGGCTCAGGATGGGCGGGAGGGCATCAATATTTTTAAAAATGCTGTTACTCTTGACCAACCGTTTGATATTATTGTTACTGATGTTGTAATGCCTAATATGGATGGCCCAAGCCTTGCAAAGGAAATTCAAGAAATAAGCCCTAAGGCAGCGATTATTTTTATATCGGGTTATGCAGAAACATCATTTCGGGATCAATTGAGTCACGATGAATCCATCCACTTTTTGCCAAAGCCATTTAGTTTGCATGATCTTGCGGCAAAGGTGAAGGAGGTGATGGCTGTAATTCAGCGTACACCTGTTGATAACAAAGTTATTGCTAACTTTCGACCAGATATTCAGTCATAATTTATTTATGACATGTATTGACTTATGTTAATACTGACAATATATAAATACAAACAATAATATGATGGATATACAATGAGCAGCATAAAGTTCTTTTTTATCATCTTTTTTACGGCCTTTCATATATGTGCTTCAAGCAGCCGTGATGAACAAGAGGGTATTGGCACAAATCCAGATGAAATTCGCTCAGCAATTCGTGAAACCATTGCTTTTATCGAAGGTAGAGTCGTCGCTGTTAGGGCTGCAGCCGATTTTCTTCGAGACGGAGAACTGGAGCTGGCTGAGGCTGCGTATGGACAGCAGTTGAATCATGATATGGTGGATACGCTATCCCACCAAGCTTCACTCTGGTCGAGTCATGTGAGGGAAGTTGCTCTTAATTTGGAGAATTATAATAGTTTTCAACGTTTGACAGAAGATGATAAGCGTATCAACGCTCCTGGTCTTTTTGCGCGGCAAATGGTAGGTTATTTTTACCGCAAAGCTTCGCAATACCATAATCTGTATAATAGAAACCGGAGGTTTCTGCCAACATATCCTGAGCTTATTTCTTTAGAATCGTTTATTATGAAGAGGGAGTTGCAAATCGATAAAGACTCAATCTATTATGCAGATCTCCGATCATACCTTTTTTTGCGATCATACTATGCCTACATGAGTCCGCGTGACTGTAGACAAAACATGAATTTTCCCTTGGGTGAAACAGTGTCAATAGAGTTTGCAACCCCCTCAGATTCCCTCGTGATGCCCTCCCATGTAAGATCTGCGACTGTTCTCAGCGTACAGAACGCCATGCGTGTCTCTCTCAATGAACATCTAGCCGCGAACAAGGCATTCTCTGATTATATTCAAGGAAAAACAAATAGGATTCCTGGTCCTCGTGAATTCACAATTATAGGCAAGGATGAGTCTGGAAGGGCGCTTCCCCATCTCCAGATAACCCCTGAGCTAGAGGCGGCTATTTTATGGATATCTGGATATTCAAAACTTCCCGCCACAGACAAGTTGGCTTACTCGGCGTGGGGAACTGTGATGGCTGATTGGGTGCAGGCATCAACAAAGCGAAAAAAAGCATTTAAAGAAGCTTTAGTAAGTGTGGAAAGGAATGGTAACCATTCGCCTATGGGTATCGCGACAAATAAGCTTGTTAATGCATCTTTTCAAGCGCGTCGTCCTTCCAAGGAAGCTGTTGCGCGTGCACGTCGTATTCTGCGTGGCGAACCTGCGGATGTTGGTTCTGGGGTTGGTGCTGGTGGGGGATCAAAGCCAGAAGCGGCAGCGGCGTCTCCTTCTAAGACCAAAGGTCGTCGGAAAAAAGGATCTAACAAAAAGCGATCAGCGGCTCCTCAACGCCCAGAGATAGCTGTTGCACGTGCACCACTTGCATCCGCGGAGCCTTCTGTTGCGGCACAAAATCAGGCGAAACTTCTTGAAGAAGAAGCACGTCTACAGAAAGAGCGCGATGCGGCTGACGCTGAAAATGAGCGCCAATGGGGAATCATTCATGCTGTGAATCAGGCTCTTTCTCATCGCCGCCAGGTGTTACGTTCTGGTGATTCAAGCGCATCGGCTCCGCAAGCCGCTAGTCAAGCCGTTAGTGTTGATGATAGGGCTGAAGCAGCCAGCGTTTCTCCTGGAGTATTTCGTTCACAAGAGCTTCCTGTTGCGCGTGTTTTGTTGAGTAATCTCGGTGCTAATAATGGGCTGCGTCGTTTTGCTGATCTGTTGAATACGCCTGGTGGTTCTATGATCAATGGCTTTGCTATTCGTCAGGGTCTTGAGGCTTTACAGAGAATTTTTCCGGATAGTTTTGTTCTTGGGGAAATGGAAGGATCGCGTGTGCGTGTTCGGCATCCGAACCTTCCGTATCCACTGACGCTTCATCTGCATTCGGGTATGATATCGCAGGATGCGCGCAGCACACGAAGCGCTTATCGTGTCTTGTTAGACCATCTTGTTGTGGATGATATCGATGGTGAGTTGGTTGCAACGGGTTCTGGTGGTGGTGAATAAGATCAGAGGTTTTGCAAGAGGCCACTAGAGGAACCCCATCATAGAAACACAAGCCATGGAAAAACCTTAATCCGAAAGTTTTCGGCCACTTTTTGCCAAAGCCATTTACTTTGCATGATCGTGCGGCAAAGGTGAAGGAGGTGATGGCTGTAATTCAGCGTACGCCTGTTGATCACAAAGTTATTGCTAACTTTCGACCAGATATTCAGTCATAATTTATTTATGACATGTATTGACTTATATTAATACTTATAATATATGAATACAAACAATAATATGATAGACGTACAATGCGCAGCATAAAGTTCTTTTTTATCATCTTTTTTACGGCCTTTCATATATGTGCTTCAAGCAGCCGTGATGAACAAGAGGGTATTGGCACAAATCCAGATGAAATTCGCTCAGCAATGCGTGAAACCATTGCTTTTATGGGAGGTAGAGCAATTGCTATTAAGGCTGCATCTGATTTTTTTGGGGAGGGAAAACAGAAGCTGGCTGAAGCTGCGTATGGAGAGCGGTTGAATCACGGTATGCTGGGGGATCTAGCTGAGCATGCTTCAAATTGGTTGAATAATGTGACTGTAGTTGATTCTCATTTCCACGAGTATAATAGTTTTCAACGTTTGACAGAAGATAAGAAGCGTAGTATTGCCCCTCGCCTTTTTGCACAAAAAATAAGCAGGTTTTTGTACTCACATGCTTTTAAATATCACAAAATACACACTATAGGCGGTCGTTTTTCGGCATACAATCCTCAGGTTATACTTTTAGAATCACTGCTTATGAATACGGATGTGAAGCTCCTTAGGGAGGTCGAATACTATACAGAGCTCCCCCACTTTCTTTTATTGCGAACATTCTATGCCTACATGAGTCCGCGTGATTGTAAGAAAAGTTTGCTTGTTCTCCTGGGTACCCATGTCAACCTTTCAGGCCAGAGGCCTTCCCGTACAGAGTCTTTGGGCTTTTTCAGTGCAAAGAACGCCATGCGTGCCTCTCTTAATGAACACCTAGCCGCGAACAAGGCATTCTCTGATTATATGCAAGGAAAAACAAATAGGATTCCTAGTCCTTGTGAATTCACAATTATAGGCAAGGATGAGTCTGGAAGGGCCCTTCCCCATCTCCAGATAACCCCTGAGCTAGAAGCGGCGGCTTTATGGCGATATGGGACCCATAGAATTGCCTCAGACAGGTTGAATGGTCCGCCGAGCCAGCAACATTTGCCGGAACCAAAGATTGAGGCGTGGGACACTGTGATGGTTGACTGGGTGTTTGCATCCAAAAAACGAAAAAAAGTGTTTGAAGGAGTTTTAGCAACCATAGAAAAAATTAATGGACCCTATTTAGAGGGTGAGCTTTTGGTTCAGGAAAGCATTAATGCATCTCTTCAAGCGCGTCGTCCTTCCAAGGAAGCTGTTGCGCGTGCACGTCGTATTCTGCGTGGCGAACCTGCGGATGTTGGTTCTGGGGTTGGTGCTGGTGGGGGATCAAAGCCAGAAGCGGCAGCGGCGTCTCCTTCTAAGACCAAAGGTCGTCGGAAAAAAGGATCTAACAAAAAGCGATCAGCGGCTCCTCAACGCCCAGAGATAGCTGTTGCACGTGCACCACTTGCATCCGCGGAGCCTTCTGTTGCGGCACAAAATCAGGCGAAACTTCTTGAAGAAGAAGCACGTCTACAGAAAGAGCGCGATGCGGCTGACGCTGAAAATGAGCGCCAATGGGGAATCATTCATGCTGTGAATCAGGCTCTTTCTCATCGCCGCCAGGTGTTACGTTCTGGTGATTCAAGCGCATCGGCTCCGCAAGCCGCTAGTCAAGCCGTTAGTGTTGATGATAGGGCTGAAGCAGCCAGCGTTTCTCCTGGAGTATTTCGTTCACAAGAGCTTCCTGTTGCGCGTGTTTTGTTGAGTAATCTCGGTGCTAATAATGGGCTGCGTCGTTTTGCTGATCTGTTGAATACGCCTGGTGGTTCTATGATCAATGGCTTTGCTATTCGTCAGGGTCTTGAGGCTTTACAGAGAATTTTTCCGGATAGTTTTGTTCTTGGGGAAATGGAAGGATCGCGTGTGCGTGTTCGGCATCCGAACCTTCCGTATCCACTGACGCTTCATCTGCATTCGGGTATGATATCGCAGGATGCGCGCAGCACACGAAGCGCTTATCGTGTCTTGTTAGACCATCTTGTTGTGGATGATATCGATGGTGAGTTGGCTGCAACGGGTTCTGGTGGTGGTGAATAAGATCAGAGGTTTTGCAAGAGGCCACCAGAAGCACCCCATCATAGAAACACAAGCCATGGAAAAACCTTAATCCAAGCATTCTTTGTTTACACAACAAGGGTGATTATATATTTTGTGCATGTTCCTTCATCACGTTCTTGATTTGAGCCAACAAGGCTGTACGGTGGAATACGCCCACCAATAAGGATCAATCGTGTGAAAAAACCGTCAATAAAACCAAGCCTTGCTCTTATTGAACCCGAAATTCCCCAAAACACAGGAACATTGATGCGCCTATCGGCGTGCTTTGGCACGCATCTGCATGTGGTTGAACCGTGTGGTTTTGTGTGGCGCGATAGGAATTTATTACGGGCCGGAATGGATTATATGGATATGGCTTCGGTAAGCAGATATGATAGCTGGGAACACTTTAGAAGTATCCATGAAGGAAGGCGCATGGTCCGTATCAGCCCGGAGGCTGAAACATCTTTTCTGGACTTTGTGTTTTTCCCTGATGATATTTTATTGCTTGGCCGCGAGAGTTGTGGGTTTTCGAGAGCTGTCACGGAGCAAACACCTCTTGCAGTAAAGATTCCTATGGTTGCGCATGCACGCTCTTTGAATGTAGCGATTGCGGGCGCCTGTGTTATTAGTGAGGCCCTCCGTCAGGGCCGATATTTTGACGAAGAGAATAAGCATTCTGTACATGATACGCTCTTGTAGAAAGTACCCAGAGGAGTGAAAAAATATTTCTTACTCGTCTTGCATTTCACGGGTTAAAAAGGTTACACAGGTTATGTAATAATACTATAGAAATATATAAATGTTTAAGAAGTACACATCATACCTCACACTTTTTTCTTTTGTATTCCAGTTAATCTTTCCTGTTTACGCAACCCTCAATTCTGTGAATGATGCCAGAATAGAAGAATATGAAAGAGTTTTTGGCCCTTACCCTATTCCCGCTGCACGCTACCTGCAGGTGAGCGAAAATACGGCAGCAGGTGTCATGCTTGTTGCGCGCCATGAGGGACGGTCTCTTGTGCTTATGGGCCTGCGGGATGATTGCGATGCGTGGTGTACGATGGGTGGTGGGGCTGAACAGGACAAGCATGCGTCTCTTTTAGATACCGCAAGGGATGAATGTGCGGAAGAAACGGCTGGTATGTATGCTTTTCATCGTGAAGATTTGTGCGACAGTCCTTGCCATACACTCATACGTACTGGGGAATCTCCTAGTTTTTCCACATATATAAAGGAAGTACCTTTTCGGTCTGCTTCAGACATTGCTCGGTTGGTGGCCAAAGCTGAGGATTCACATAAGCGAGAGTATCGACGCTTTGCGTGGGTAGATGTGGAAAACCTCGTGTGTAGCGGGGGAAGTACTGGTAGTGGCGCCCAAGCATCTATTCCGGGTAGTGCTGTTTTTGATAGTGCGGGGGTTGATGAATCCCCAGACCCAGTAAGCGGGGATAGCAACCCGTTGAACAAAGAAAACGTGGTTTTATTCGAATCGATGAGTGACCTTTTGGCTGAACGAATGATTGGGGCTCATCTTATGCATTTTTGTGCCGGAAACAATCTTTATCCTGTGTGTACCATACGTCGCCAAGAACTAGCCGAGCCTGATGTTGCTAAGGATGAGGATGGTAACCCTTACAAAACATTAGCCCTTAGAGGATTCCATGTGGCATGGCAGGAAGGTGATTCGCGCCTTATTGGGCTAAAAAAGGGGACAGGTGTGCTTGAGGACATGGGACATTCGTTTTCACGTAACCGGGTATTGCAAAAATCCTTTGCCTCAACTGTTGTGGATAAAATGCGTTTGGTGAGAAATTTTCAGCGAGAACGAGAAGCCCTTGCTTGGGTTAAGCCTGCCCCCCTGCCACACTCAGAATCTTCAGAAGAAATCGCCGTACCATCTTTTTCGCATTCGAGAGCCACCCCTATCCTCTCATCTGCTGAAGTCGTAAAAGAAGGGATGTTATCTTCGTCTGATCCTGTTCACCCCACGTGTATCGTCCCAGCAGATCTTGGTCCTGAGTGCCCCAGTATTCGACTCTTGCGCAAAACACTGAACCATCATTTTATCGAAGGAAATCTTCATGAAAACATCAAAAACTATCTTTTGTTCTTTAAGATGCGCGGAGAGTTGGATTATGAAGTAGAAGACATAGCATTTTTCGCGCGACGTATAACCACAGAACAGAAGTGTTGGGAGCAAGGCCAAATATCCCTTTACCATGGGGCATCAGGTAATATCGGTGAATTGTATCCAGTTTTTTCCATGATTTTTTCTATGCTTGAGGGATCCCAGGAATACAGCCCGGATGGACGTGAGGGTATGAAACTAACACACGTACGTGGTAACAACGTCTCATTTGGACCCTTGATGAGAGCGTTAAAGGAAGACTCCACCGAACGCCTGCCTGTTGAGGCCATTCAAGAAATTTTTAGCACGTGTCATGATTATGACCCACAGCTTGTGGAAACCCGCTTGTGTGTGAATTGGGCGCTACCAGCAGGCCCCGGCGTTTCTCTATCAACGTCCTCAACGCCTAAATATTTTTTGAAAGCGCATAGTGTTTTGGCGGCCAGCGCGGAGAGAATATGCAGCCTTGCCATGCGATTGCTGGGAGTAGATGTTTCCTATGATTCCTTGCGTTCACCTTTTTTGCGGGCATACGGTCCTGATTCTGATACCAATGGTGTTCTTATTCAGGTTGTTCTTCCTCCAGAGATTGTGACATCATATGCGCATGCGGCACATGTCTTACCCGGTGATTCACAAAAAATAGCAAAGCACTTTGCTGATCTTTATACTGATTCAACAGCTAATGGTCAAACTTCTGGAAGTGAGCCTTCTGCGCATTCTAGGAAAGAATTACAGCTCACGAAAACTTCTTTAGTGCCAGAAGCTTGGTTTTACCCGCTTCCTGGTGTCATGGGAGAGCATCCAGAAACACGCCTGTATCGCAAAAAAGAAATCCCACACGAAGCACTTGCCCAGTTGTATAGTGACTTGCAGAGAACAGTTCGCCACACTCTTGTGGATTTAGTGGCTTCTGGCCATGGTTTGATACCCGGAGCATTTCATGGGCACAAAAAAGATCGGGGCGTCCAACAAGATGATCCACGCCTTTTAAAGCTCGCGCGCTTGGCCACTGAGATTGTTTATGGGGTATCCCCAAAACGTGAGACCCCAGAATTTGCATTGAAAAGCGTTATTTTGAGTGGAGAGCCAGGGGATTTTTTGCATTTGGTGAATTCCTGGGACTATTTTGAAAAAATGCTTGCTGAAAATCCTCGGGAATACTTTGATCTCGCACTGTCAACGAAATCTTTAAGACTTCCTCAAGCAATTCTTGAAAGGTGGTTTCCTGGTTACTCTTTGTATCATAGAGATCCAGAGCGAAGTATGCTGAACAAAAATGAAATATCCAATTATCTAGATAGGGTTTTCTGTGAGGGGTCTCCTTCGATTTCCCAGATGGAGGAGATTTTTCGTAGCATAGATACTGAGGATCTTTGCGATAGTGGTTCTGCTATAGATCCTTCAGATTTTATGGAGGACTTTCCAACAGCGTGTTGTGTGCTACGGTTTTGGGGAAAATATGCAGTTGAGCCCTTTTTGTATTGTCTTCCCGAACTTATAAAGGGTGATGATTATGGTGGTAAGGTTCCTGATGTAGACGAGGCTATGCGAGAGAACATAGATTTAAGTAGGTATTTTGCAGACCCTACTTTACGGGAGAAGTTTCGGTTGACAGAACTGTTACTGGCATACCCCTCATCAGGATGGGCGAGATTGTTTCTCGCCCTCGGCGTTGATCCTACAATTGATATAAATGGTTACCCACTTGGTTACTATTTTTTGGTTTCGCCACGCTCCGGTGACTCTTTGAACTTAGATAATCCAGAACTTCTCCGGGACCACTCTTTTATGGAGGCAATATCTGCAGGAGCGCGCGATGATTTCGTTCCTCAATATATTTCCTTTAGAGTTTGTAATGGCTTCCCTTTATACACTTTGAGTAAAGACCGTGACAGTGATACATCCTTTTTTAATCAACGTGAGGCTGGGTTATTCGATTATTTCGCGGGCGTTTTTAAAGATTTCAGCTTTCGCTCCTTTCAACCGCCCGAACGCAAGTCTTTAAGGAGGTTTATTGAGGTAGTCACCAGAAAATATGACCACGACCATCAACCAGCAGAAATGATGGAGGCTTCTCTCGATCTCATCAATACGTTACGACTAACAAAGTTCCCCTGTGTAAGCCCAATTAGTGAAGATAGTCCACAAATTCTTGACGCATTGCGACCATGGGTACAGGGATTGGAGGCCATGCATGAGGCAGTAAAGCATAAGGATTTTGATGCGATCATAAGTCGCCTTTCTGGTGTTGATCATAACACGCAAGTAAGAACATTCGTGTGGGCCCTACGGGGTGATTGTCCCCTACCAATCCTTGAGAGGATGGTTGTAGAGTGCTCAGAAGCCCTCCAGGGGTATTTTAAAAAAGATTTTCTGGTAGAAAGTTTTCCACAACATAAAGGTGAGGTAATCCAGTGGTTATATAGGGATACTCTGTTTGCTGAAGAGAATGTGTTAAATCGCTTTTTACGTGTTGTGACCCCGGATATTTTTGAAAGCATCGCACGGAACAATTCTTATTACATTGATCCGCACAAGATTCACCAAGATACCTTAGGAATTCTCTATGAGAATGCTGTGCGCGGACAATCAGAGCATGCGCTGGAAAGGCTCTTAGGGTTTGCTGTGGAAAGTAAGGATTGGACGTGGGCTAAAAATTATCCTGATTTTTTAGAACAGAAGTGGCCACTTTCTATTTCTGGTACAAGGATTGGTATTTTTTGTGGGATGATGGGTTTGTTGGCCAATAACATTGGGGCGGAAGAAATCCTGAGAAAAAGTTTTCAAATATTAAGTGGCCAAGATACGAATCACAAGAAGCTATGTGCCCAAATTACAAATTTTAGATATTGGTGTCAGGAAGCATACAAAACCGCTGAGACGGTTTTGTGTTCAATAAATAGTGATGAGTTCAAGCCTATTTTTGATGATGCGTGCAGATATGATCACCTTAGACATGAGGATATCAACAAATGGAGAGATGAGCCATCCTTAGAGTATGAACCAGTTGATTGGGGTGCAGGTGAAAGGCCGGATAAGGAGCTTCATGATCTCAATATAACACTGCTAATGCTGCAAACAGGTGCCAACGAAGAGGAGGCCTTGGAAACAATACGCACCAGGAAAGAACAAGAAGCGTCTAAAGTCATTCGCCGTTGGGTGTCTCGTTACCTAAGACAGGCACGTATGCCCTCTGTATCATAAGAGTCCATCGCAAAACAAAGAAGGTAGGTTTAGATATTTCTCACAAGCCTAAGGTGATTGCGCATTATTTGTGGTATATTCATACTGATACGAAGATCAGCGGAGTTATACATGACCACGAAAATCCCAAAGTCACTTCAAGCCCCCGTCCCCTTGTTTGATCGATTAGTGGATAACAATCCTCGTTCTGACGAGGAGCCCACTCCCTTGCGTCGCTACAACCGGGACCAATTAAAAGAATCAATGCATCATGAAATAGAGATGCTTCTCAATACACGTCCTGGCCATTTACGTCTTCAGGAACTGGATGAACCAGACGAAAGTGTTGCAGGAACAACTCTCTTTTATGGTGCCCATTATTTTGGTGATCACGACGTAACATCGACGGAGGGCAAGGCTAATATCAAGCACCTTCTTGCACAGACAATTGCTCGCTTCGAGCCGCGCCTGGAGGATATCAAGGTTGAGATCAATGCATTTGATCGTGTGAAGCAGCGGTTGTCGGTGATTATTGACGGAACGCTAGTATCGGGCAATATTCGGGAACAATGGTCTTTTCCTGTGAGTATTTCTGACGTAGAAATTACCAAGAATGAATCGCTAGCAAGCTGACTCTTGTGATACAAAAAAATCGTCCCTCATTGATCATCGTTGCAGGTCCTACAGCTAGTGGAAAGTCTGCGTACGCGATGGCACTCGCCAAGCAATGTAACGGAGTTATTATTAACGCGGATAGTTTGCAGGTATATGCTGGGTTACCTTTACTGACGGCCCAACCCACGGAGGAGGATAAGAGGGAAACACCCCACCGTATGTACGGCCATGTGTTGTGTACACATGCGTATAATGTGCGGCAATGGTTGCATGCTTTAGAAGAGGAGCTCCTACAAATCTCTCCCAAACAAACACCCATTCTTGTGGGGGGGACGGGGTTTTATCTTTATAGTTTTTGTCATGGACTTTCTGAAATTCCTAATGTTCCACGTGAAACAAATGAGCAATGCACGCAAACTTTTCATGATATAGGGGGAGAGGCCTTCCGTGAGCAATTGATGCAATGTGATCCGGTAACCGCCAAGCGCTTGCATCATAATGACAGACAGCGTCTGGTGCGGGCTATGAGTGTATTCGTTGCAACGGGAAAATCTCTGAGCGATTGGCAGAACGTTTCATCCGCCCGTATTATGGGGGATGCCTATGCCATTCAGTCGCATATTCTCCTGCCACCCCGTGACGTATTGCGCGCCCGCGCGGCCCAACGCTTTCAGAACATACTCGATCGTGGAGGGGTGGACGAGGTGTCTGCGATGGTGGATATGCACAGCTTTGATACGCTCTCTCCTACACTTGCGAGGGCTATTGGAGTTGTTCCTATTATGCAGTTTTTAAAAGGTGATATCACACAAACAGAGATGATGCGCATCAGTATCGATCAAACCAATCAGTACATTAAACGACAAACAACATGGCTGCGCCATCACCGGATGCCAGCCCCCAAGGTTGTTGATGGTTTTTTCTAGGGGGGCATTTTGATGATTTTCGTCCTTTTTGCAAACACTGTTTATTGAGAGGCTAATTCTTTTTAACAGTTACAACTCTTCAGAAGAGGGAGAGCTTTCCAGGTCTTTTGTGAGGTCAATATTGCGTATACCAACAGTTGAAACGCTCCTTGACGATAGTGCTGCCCTATCCATTCCTTGAATAGGCTCAAGAATACCGAGAGGATACCTTTCTGAAATTACAAATACGGTTGATTCTTGGATGCGAATACGCCCCTCACGGACTGCTTTCAATACGATTTCAAATTTTCCAAGGGGATTCAGAAACGCATCGTGAGTGGGTGTGTCTTGAGATTTTATCCACATCCGTAGGGTTTCGATAGAGGGAGATAATCCAACTTCCTCCTTGAATCTGGGGATATCCAAGGGATTCACAAAACGATGGATAGAACCAGGAGTTGTTACATAATTCCATGTAAAAATAAGGGATATCCGGTGAGCTGTTTCGTCTTCTGTTTGGGGGCGCGAATCCCATAAAATGGATGGGATAGAGTCATAGGAATCAGAGGTCTGTTGACAAACTCTCCCCCAATGTGGGGGATTTTCTGTTTCTGAAAATAAGGAGGCTTTATCCTCACTTGCTCCTAAACCTGTGCATACGATTGCGATTATCCCAAGAACACGCGCGTGTTTATGAAACATGTTACTCTCCCGAAGTTATGAATAAAAACACCCAATTACATAGCCCTTCCCAGAAATCCCTCATGTTTCTGGATGCCATGTGAGCCGTTTCTCCTGTGTTTTCTGTATGGGGGAGGGGGATGACCTCAATCTCATGAAGATGTGTAAGGAACGTAGAGAAATCTGGGTTTATAGGACAAGTATAATAACCCTCATTAAAGTAGGATGAAAGTTCTTTCAACGCGGGAGGATAGGACTGGCAAGCTAATACCCAGAGTCCGTGAATACCTTTAATTTGGTCTGATTCACACAGCATGTCCGCACAGCTTTTTTCAAAATGTATCGCACATTCATCGTCCGATAAAAGAAGCGCATGAAGGGGTTTTGGTGTGAGATTATAAACTTCAAGAGTCATTCTGACTGTTGATGAGACTGAGGATCCCCAGGCGTAGGGGGAGTCTGTGCCTTCATCATGGGTGCTTGCCCAAGAGCTCAATGAGGATATCACACTGAAAATAACCAAAAGTACTCTATGATATTTTTTCACATATCATCCTTGTATCCCTTGATTAATGATAGGAGCAAAATCGCCATAAACACATAACGTAGCAATTACGGGAGTGGTATTATATAGCCGTTGTTTAGGGGTAAGATTTTATTGAGATGGCGGCGTTAATGTCTCAAAATGATTCTTTAAAACCATAACCATGACAAGTGCTGGAACCGTTGCAAGGGAAATCCATAAGTGGAATGTCGCCCACCCCATGTGTTGCTCCAGAAATCCTGCAAACGTAGAAAGATAAATGCGTGATAGAGATGAAAACGAGGAGAGAAATGCAAAGTGTGCCGCTGTTTGAGGGCGATAACACAAGCGAGAAAGGTAAGCAATCAAGGCAGTCTGAGATATCCCACACGTAATGTTTTCAAGTCCCATTGTTACGTACAAAAGCGTGATGTCGTGTCCAACCTTGGCCTGTACAAAGTACCCAAGACACGCAATGATCTGTAAAAGACAACTCACGATCAATGTATGGCGCAGGTGAAGTTTATAAAGCATTACACCCCCCATAGCTCCCCCCACAATCATGGAGACAATTCCAAATGTCTTTGCAACAGTGGCCACCTCAAAATTTGAAAAACCCAAGTCTTTCAGAAAAATAACAGTAACCGTATTGAGTACTGTATCAGCTAATTTAAAAAGAAAAATAAAGGACAAAACAATAAACCATGGTCGCTTGCGCGAGAAATCTAAAATAGTCCCTATAAAACTTGGATTGCTTTGAGAAGAAAGAGGGATGGTTATAGGCTCATCAGCCAGCAATGTGCCCACGACCCCCAAAACCATACACGCCGCCATCACAAGATAAGCGACCTGCCAGCCATGTTCATGGGCAATAAGCAAGGCAAATGCACCTGAAATAAGCATACCAACGCGAAACCCCATAACAGCAGCTCCTGCTCCGTAGGCTTCTTCTTCCTTGCGCAGAGTCTCTACGCGAAAAGCTTCAAATACAATGTCTTGGGTGGCTGCCAGGAAACTTAAAGTGCTTCCTGCAACAACCAATAACCACAAATCTGCTTGGGTATAAAAACTGAGATTTATAATACTTGCAGCTGTGCCTATTTGCGCAACGAAAAGCCATGCCCGCCGATGCCCCAACAGTGATGTTAAAAACGGCACACGAAAACAATCAAGAAGGGGAGCCCACAGGAATTTGAGCGCATAAGGTAAGGTAATGCCAGTCAAAGAGCAAATGATATGGTTGGGAATCCCCTTGTCCTTAAGGTAGGCACTGAGAGTGGAGGTTAGAAGTAAAAAAGGAATACCACTGGTAATTCCCATGAGGAACACACAAATAACCCGACGGCGCATGTATACAGAAAGCGTGCATACCCAATTTTTCAATGCGTTAATCCTTGATACTCTGTTGGTACAGTAAACGTTGCCCCAAAAATGGCGGACACCAATGGCGCAAAGGCTTGGAAGTTCTTGGATCAGATTTTTAGCCGCTATTATACAAAACGTTCTGCCATTTTTCAGTCGCATCTAAAACGAAAGATTGATAGACAAGATTTTTTGAATTTTAACGCGGGGGACTATGGCTTTTTCGCTGGTTCTGTTAAGCCAGGAACTTTCTCAAGCTTCACGTTGTAGGCCTTTTTCAGCGCTTCGTAATGCTTCTCAATTTCTTGAGCAGCCACTTGTTGTTGCAGGCCCTTCGTCATGTCAGAAAGCTCTGGTTTCTTCAGATCCCGCACATCAAGACATTTAACGAGATGCCACCCTGCTCGTGTTTTAAAGGGTCCCCGTATTTCACTTTCTTTCATGTTTTCAACCTCTTTGCGAAACTCGGCAGGAATGCCCTTATGCAAATCATTGATGTAACCAAGCACACCATTCTGCAACTTATCACTAGAGAATTTGGCTACAATCTCGTCCATATCAAGAGACTTGCTCGTGTAAAGTTTGAGTGCCTCATCAGCCTTGTCCTTGGAGGTAAAAAGAGCATGCTGAATTTTCCGTTCTTTGAGTTTCTTATTCTCAAAGTTCTCCTTGATGTAGGTATCGTAAGCAGCTTTAATTTTTTCATCAGTGACGAGTTCAGATGTTTTGACCTGCATGTACGTTTCAAAGAGGGCTTGAATGCGGGCATTTTTAACACGCGCAAGATAGAGGTCGTTTTTTCTAATGCCTGTCTTGCGGGCTTCAGCAACAAACAATTGTTCTTGAACCCAGGCACGCATCACAAGGGGAATCAGTCGCTCAGCGGGCATGTTCCGCATCTGTGGTGGAAGCGCTTGCAGCATTTTTTGCAGATCAGAAACAGTGAATTTTTTTTCACCAATGCTTGCCAAAAGTGTGTTTTCCGTTATCTCAGGCGTAGCGTTTAGTGCATGCGTGCTGAGCGTAATAGAAACAATTGCCATAACAAGGAGACTATTAATAAACCGTGATTTCATTTGTATACCCTTTTGACGTAACACTTTTAAAAATATCACGGTCACTATATCGCGTTTGCCTTATAAAAGACAACCTTTTCCTGTTTTTTTTATCTGCATTTTAGGATATACCTGAAAGTACGATAAAATAACGTATATTTTGAATAATGCTTAAAAAGATTCTGGCGCAATTTTTCCCCTCTGCGAACGATCGGTTTATTCGCCGAATCATGCCAACGATTGAAGCCATTAACGCGCGTGAGTCGGAGGTTCAGAAACTAACGGATGCCCAACTCAAAGAACGCACAGATCTTTTTCGCACACGCATAGCAGGCGGAGAAAGCCTGAACGATATTTTGGTTGACGCCTTTGCAACTGTTCGCGAAGCATCAGTGCGGTCAATGGGGTTGCGTCAATATGATGTTCAGTTGGCAGGCGGCATTATTTTGCATAAGGGTATGATCGCGGAGATGCGCACCGGTGAAGGAAAAACACTGATGTCTGTTGCCCCTATTTATTTGAATGCCCTTGCAGGTAAGGGTGTGCATGTTGTCACTGTGAACGACTACCTTGCTGCACGCGATGCGCATTGGATGAAACCTGTTTATGATATGTTAGGAATACACGTCGGTATCATCACACACACAATGTTTGATGATGAGCGCAGAGCGGCTTATGCCGCTGATATTACCTATGGCACTAATAATGAATTTGGTTTTGACTATCTTCGCGATAATATGAAGTTTCGCCTTGATGATATGGTTCAGCGGACGTTTAATTATGCGGTTGTGGATGAAGTTGATAATATTTTAATTGATGAAGCCCGCACGCCATTGATTATTTCGGGAGCCGCGGAAAAATCCTCTGATCTATATACCAAAGCAGACAAACTCATTGGGAGGTTAGTGGAAACGGATTATAAAATTGATGAAAAAGCCCACTCTGTGGTTTTGACAGAGCAGGGGCAAAAACACGTAGAAGATCTTGTGCGTGAGCATGGCCTTATTGAGGGTGAAAACCTTTATGATGTTCACAACATTGCTCTTGTGCATCATGTAGACCAGGCGTTGCGTGCCAATACTCTGTATCGTCGCGATAAAGATTATATTGTCAAGGATGGTGCGGTCGTTATTATTGATGAGTTTACGGGGCGCATGGCGGATGGGCGACGCTACTCGGATGGTTTGCATCAAGCGATTGAGGCAAAAGAAAAAGTCGCAATTCAGTTGGAAAACCAAACGTTGGCTTCCGTCACGTATCAGAACTATTTCCGATTATATCCGAAATTGGCAGGAATGACGGGAACAGCGCTTACGGAAGCTGCAGAGTTTTCAGAAATTTATAACCTTGATGTTGTTTCTGTTCCCACTCATCGTCCCCTTAGGCGTGTGGATGGTGATGATGAGGTGTACCGCACATTTGAGGAAAAGTTTGTTGCTATTAAAGAGCGTATCTTGGCGGCACATGAGGCACGCCAACCGGTTCTGGTTGGCACAACAAGCATTGAAAAATCAGAGCTTATCTCCCGTCTTTTGAAGGAAAAAAATATTCCTCATCAAGTGCTTAATGCGCGCTTTCATGAAAAAGAGGCTGAGATTATTGCCCAAGCAGGAAAACCGGGAGCAATAACAATTGCAACCAATATGGCTGGTCGCGGAACTGATATTAAGCTTGGTGGAAGCGCAGAGATTGAATTTGCGAAGCGTATAACGGGAGAAGAATCCCCTAATGATCTTGCCACACTCAAGGCAAAAATTACGGCTGAAATTGCCGCTAATGAAAAAATCGCCCGTGAAGCGGGGGGATTGCTGGTCATTGGTACAGAGCGCCATGAAAGTCGACGCATTGATAACCAGTTGAGGGGTCGTGCGGGGCGCCAGGGGGATCCAGGAGAGTCAATTTTTTACCTTTCTTTGGGTGACGATCTCATGCGTATTTTTGGTTCCGATCGCTTAGATGCCACACTTGTGCGCCTAGGTTTGAAAGAAGGAGAAGCGATCAGGCACCGATGGGTTACGAAGGCGCTTGAGCGTGCTCAAAAACGTGTGGAAGCCCGCCATTTTGATGTGCGCAAACAACTCTTGAAATATGATGATGTGATGAATGATCAGCGCAAAGTGATCTACCAACAGCGCCGTGACATTATGACCCTCGAGGACATTAGCGATACCATTGTCGCTATGCGCGAAGAAGCCGTTCGCAATGCGTTGAATCGTTGCATTGCCCCCCGTACGTTTCCGGAAGAATGGCCCATTGAACTGATTGGGGTCGAATTGAAACAATTTACCAATGAAGATTTCCCTCTGCATGCGTGGATCACTGAAGCTGGGATGAATCAGCAAGTGGCCGAGGCACGCGTTTTGGAATTTCTAAACGTTCTTATGGCCACAAAAGAAAAAGCCCTTGGGTCCGAAGCTATGCGTAAAATGGAGCGCTTGATTTTGCTGCGGGTTCTTGATCAAACATGGAAAGATCACCTGGCAGGGCTTGACCATTTACGCCAAGGAATCCATTTGCGTGCCTATGGTCAAAAAGATCCCCTGAATGAGTATAAGCACGAAGCATTTGCTATGTTTCAAACAATGTTGACGACGATCCAAGAATCCGCTACACAGCTGCTCGCGCTGTTCACAGTCGATAAGGAAGCCATTGCAACCCTTCAAGATGAAATGTTTGAGGACGATGTTATTGATGGCACGGCATCCAATCCTGATGCCGAAGAATTTCTTTCAGGAGGCGAGCATGAAAGTACAGATCATAATGAGTCATCCGATCATTGGGAAGCGTACATTCCCCGCAACTCCCCTTGTCCTTGTGGATCCGCAAAACGTTATAAGCACTGCTGTGGTCGTTAGCCGATCGCATGTTTGGTTACACAGGGGGTTATGAAGTCTGTTCATTTTAAAGTGTATTCATCAATATGTGTCGATATCTCTCACCATGCCCTCAACACATAAGAAAGCAGGAATCTTTGCAAAAAAGTTCCCCCTTCGAGGTTGTATTCTCTAGTCTGTCACCTGGTGGGCCATAAACCCACTACCCTTTTGCCCATCCCCAAATTTTTTGAGATTATCAGTCTGTGCTCCTTCTATAATAAAAGGATTTCCATTATTGCGTGGTTTTATGAGAACCTACTGGAGGGTCGAGCTTAATGTGTAGTTCTTTTAATTGTTTTTCAGATACCGTGCTTGGTGCGCCCATCATCAAGTCTTGGGCTTTTTGGTTCATCGGAAATGCCACAATTTCGCGGAGGTTTTCGACATCGGCCAGCAACATTACAATACGGTCAATGCCTGGGGCTGACCCTCCGTGAGGTGGCGCACCGTAGCGCATAGCATTAATCATCCCACCGAAACGCGCTTCCACTTCAGAGGCAGGATATCCTGCAATTTCAAACGCTTTGAGCATAATGTCAGGTTTGTGATTGCGTATTGCCCCTGAGGAAAGTTCGGTTCCGTTACATACGATATCGTATTGGAAGGCTTTAATAGCAAGAGGATCCTGTCCTTCTAGGGCATCCATCCCCCCTTGTGGCATAGAGAAGGGATTGTGACTGAAGTCAATTTTTTTCAGATCCTCGTTGTATTCGTACATGGGGAAATCCACAATCCAGCAAAAGTCAAAGCGATCATTGGGAATCAGACCCAACTCAGTTCCAAGTTTCGTGCGTGCAGTCCCTGCAAGTTTTGCCGCTTCTGCCTCCTTGCCACACGCAAAAAACACACTGTCATTGTTTCCAAGTTTTGCAATTTCCTTAAGTTTTTGCAGGCGAGCTTCGTCAAGAAATTTGGCAATTGGCCCTTTAGCGACACCGTTTTCAAAGGTAATATACCCCAAGCCAGGAGCCCCTTGCCCTCGTGCCCATTCATTCATTTTATCAAAGAAGCTTCGTGGTTGTTGGGCTGTATGAGGGGCGGGAATAGCACGCACGACCATTCCTTGTGCAACAGATTTTGCAAATACACCAAAATCCGAATCTGTAAACACTGTTGTCACATCAGTAATAACAAGTGGATTCCGCAAATCAGGTTTATCAGATCCATAGTGCAGCATTGCATCATGGTATGTGATGCGCGGGAAAGGCGCTTGGGTTACTTTTTTTGATGAGAACTCTTCAAAAATTCCCTGTAAAACGGGTTCGATGGCCGCAAAGACATCATCTTGTGTGACAAACGACATTTCAAAGTCTAACTGATAAAACTCACCCGGAGATCGGTCAGCTCGTGCGTCTTCATCTCGAAAGCATGGTGCAATCTGAAAATACCGATCAAAACCAGACATCATCAAAAGTTGCTTAAACTGTTGTGGTGCTTGAGGGAGTGCATAAAATGTACCCGGATGCACGCGACTGGGAACCAAATAATCGCGCGCGCCTTCTGGCGAACTCGCGGTGAGAATGGGCGTTTGAAACTCTGTAAAGCCTTGGTTTACCATGCGTTGTCTGATGGAAGAAATGATATGAGAGCGTAACTGTATCCGCTTATGTAAACCATCTCGTCGCAAATCAAGAAAGCGGTGTTTGAGGCGTAATTCCTCATTTATGGGTTCATCCACGCTGATTTGAAAGGGTAAGACCTTGGCTTCGGATTCGATCACAACATCCGACACTTTAACTTCAACCTGACCCGTGGGAATATCAGGGTTTTCTGTCCCTTTCTCTCGTGCAGCTACAATCCCTGTTACCGTAATGACACTTTCAATACGGGCACCCTCGAGGAGATTAAAGTGCGGGTTTCCTGCTTCAACCACACATTGGGTCAAACCGAAATGATCCCGTATATCGAGAAAAATTAAATCTCCATGATCACGCTTATTGTGAATCCATCCACTCAACCGAACAGTTTGGTTGACGTGTGAGGCGCGCAACTCATGGCAGCAATGAGAACGATACGGGTGCATGGACAGGCTTTCATAGGAGTCTAATTGGTAGACAACTTAGCAAATCCCCATTCTCGTGAAAAGGGTTATTTCAAAGAAGAGGTTCTTGACTTTTATCCAAACAGCGCTCCCATCTAGACCACACATCAAGCATTTCTTCTCCTGGTACAAAGGGAGCAAAGGGTGGTCTACACCTTATCGTAAGGGGGTTTTCTTTTTTTTCTTCTTCAGAGGGTCGTTCTATCCCAGGCCGAAGATCAGGCGAAAAGCCTTCAGGTATATTTTTTTGTATTGCATCCTCCGCACCGAAGAGATCTGCATCCTTTCTCATGGTTGTGGGAATACTGGCTTTATGCCTGGGGGGTGTGATTTCACCAAACAGGCGCCCGAAAATACCTGTGAACGAAGGGCGTGGAGATTCCGGCCCATTCCGTGGTGAGAGCGGTTTGACACGCCTAACGCGCAGGGATTGCGTATGTGTTTGTCCCGTCGTGTGCGAGTCATTCAGCGGATCATGTGAAGGATCAGAGGCCTCAATAAACGTCACGGAGACAGACACACTTACGGCCACAGGTAGAAGAAAATACGGTAAGAATTGTTTCATAACAAAATTCGATTAATGTGATGATAATTTAGCACTAATGACCTTTCTAAGAAAACCCCAAATGAGAAAGTATCTCTTTTTATGTTGTTTTTAGAAAAAAAGCTGGTGTTCTACGCGAAGCACACCAGCTTTTGTATAGAATGAAAATTACTGCACTTCATTCAGGTTGTAAATTCTTTCAGGAGAGCCATTGATTGAGGGATCAAGTTTTTCAGGCGCAGAGGGTGCTAGTGCTATTGCGATAGCTTTTGTATCGGCCTGTGCAAAGTTGCCTTGGCTTTCAACGATAGTCTTAGAGGGCCCGTATTTCATCACATTTTCAACGGCCTTCAGCGCCTCCCAGAGTGAGGTACCGAAACCACCAGCAACACACTTGTTAGCAAGATAACCAGCCAAAGAAACAGCAATCCGCGAGGATTTTACCATGGGCGAATCTGACTGTTCTATGGTAAGGATTTCCTGCGTTGTTTTGGCTGCTGCACCCCGATTCCAGTCTGCCACAGTTCCTCCATTTTCTATGGCCTGTTTAAGATTTGCAGGGCCAAAACTCTGCACGGATAGATCCACAATCTTGCGACAGCTTCTAATAACGGTGGTGTAAATTTGTTGACCATAACCAGATACTCCTAACCCCATACCAGAACCTTGGGAATCATTTCCGACCGTGAGGGGCCCCACGCCCACTCCCCATGCTTCCAAGGACCCCCCTGGCGAGGGTGTTTTTTCGCTACCACCCGGCGTTTTTGCGATAGGGTGATCGTTCTTCTCCACTGAAGATTCCATGTCTATAATCCCTTTTTGGGGCATAATAAACAGGCGCCATGCGAGCGATGCAGAAGCTTCGGCCCGGCTGATAATACCAGCCGATTTTTTATCCTTCACATTTACCACAGGCATAAGCGTATGTTTCACATCACCGAGTATTTGATGAAGATGTTGGAGGATTTTTTCCATGTCTGTCTCTGGTACAAATAAAGAGTTCTCTGAGGGTATATCTCCGATGTGGCTCTTGGTGAGAGACTTTTGCTCCTCCAGTGCTAATACATCGCCCTCTAGATCACTTATTTTGTCCGTTAGATCTCTTATTTGAGTATTGACGCGCGGAGAGTCATCAGACACAAGGATATCTGCGTTTCTCTCCTGAGGGCCGACTACTAAAAGATCCTCCAAAGAGGCCTGAGAACCATCATCAGTCAGGGGTTCTTCTGCAAGAATCAGGGGTTCTTCTGTCACAGAGGGGCTTTCTTCACCCAGAAGTGCCGTTTCTTCCGCGAGTATAATTTCAGCCGCAACAGGGGTAAAGAATATAGTTGCTAAAACAGAGGCAGTTAATATTTTTTTATTTTTCATAATCAAAAAATGGTTATTCTTTAAATATGATGCGATAAAGTTATTAACAAATTATATAATTATATACAAATATAAAAATAACTAATTACTTGAGTTTTTTTATGGTAATATTATTCCATCCATGACTATGTGTGTTTTCAGCGTATGTTTCTTGTGTCACGTCGGCGCATTGAGATAAGCGCCTGACAAACGGTTGGAACACCTTTTGTGAAACCGTCGAATCTTGTCCTCCCCACACAAAATGGTAGGAACCCCCACACAGTTTCTGGTGATAGTTGCGCGGATCGAGCCCCTGATTTAAAGGAGTTAGTCCCAAGGATTGGGTCCACGCCGCAACATCAATGTTTGAAGCAATAGTGGTCACCGTGCTGATATCTGTACGATGCGCTTTAATAAGTAAAGCAAGAGTTCCGCCGCCTGAATATCCTATAAGTTCAAGATGCTTGGGGTGAAAGCGTTTTTTATAGTGGTCAATCACCGCTGAAATTGCTGCAATCACCTGAGCGCTATAGATATGGGTCGTCCACATATCGGTGGTGCAGGCATGAGCTGGCTTCATTGTATACTGACAAGGACGTGCCAGATAAACCCATGACCCTATGTCATTTGCGAGAGCAATGTGTAGTGAAACTGGTGAAATTGGAGTGGGGTTTGTAGAGGGTTCATAGGCATTTTTCCATCCAAATCCATCTCCTTCAATATATACACGAAGAGTATCCGTGGAACCTTCACGAAAGGCTGTACGTAAAACAAAACCTCCGGCGGTAATATCGTCACAGAGAAGGTGGTGATGTTTCACGAGAGTGTTAAAAGCAGAGTGACGGCGATCAAGATCAAAGCGCGAGCAGCATGCTGTTAACATCATCAAGCAAAAAGGCCACCCAAAACGGATGGCCCTTTGTATTAGGTATTGCGTAAACTTAGAATTCATAACGAACTGTAAGCATACCCGTATCAGATTTAAACTTGCGTGCCCCATCAAAGTGAGAATACTCAGCAGTGATCAAGAAACTATCAAACTTCCCAATGATACCACCACCCATGATGTAGTTGCTGCGATCATTTTTGAAGTTTATCGCTGTGCTTTTTGCTGTGAGAGGGTTTGTGTTGGTAACATCATACTCAGGAGATTTTTTGCTGGAGACCAAGTCATACAAATATCCACCTTTGATAAAAGGCATGATACCTTCTGCAATCATAAAGCCAACCTTTAGATTAGCAAAGGCACGACCAGCTTTAGCCGTAACAGCACTGACTGCACGATCATCAGTCATGTTTTGAACCTTAAAGCTTGCTTTTTGAGAGAATGCTTTTTGCTTGCGTTGGGCATAATCAGCACCAATCTGGGCACTTACCATAACACACTCCACAGGCTCTACGTGTGCATTAAATGCTACACGACCACTGAATTGGTCGGCCTTTGGGCTACCCGATAGTGTTCCATCAACAGCAGATGTTGAAAGGATGTTATAATTCCAGCGGGTGTTTTTGCGAGATGTCTTCGATGTAATGTGCAGATATGAGGCCATAATGTCGGCATCAAAGTTCTTGCTGAAAACAACTTTTGCATAGGGCGTCAAACCATAGCCATTACTTCTAACTTTCTCAGATAAGAATGTTGTCTTGGCATTTTCATGGGCATAGTTAAGGGCAAGACCAACTGTAAACATATCATTCAAGCGATAGTCAGTACCCAATGCTGCGGCCCAAACATCACCACTAATACCAATGTATGGATCACTTACTTTATAGTCTGTGTATGCTGTTGATAGCCACAAGCCCCAGTTCATCTGATCAGAACCAGCAGATGTTCCTTTTCCACGACCTGCAATTGTTGTGTATACAGAGTTGGCTTGCGCCATTTTTCCACCACCTGAACCAAGCGCATCTAAGCGATGATTCATGGCCGTTGTCATGGTTTGTAAGTTTGCCAACGTGGTTGCTTTGTTTGTTACAACCGTACCGTTTCCAAGCAAATCAGATTTTGTGTACATCCCGTACTTTCCAGTTAGGGAAGCGTAAACAGATTGTCCCATATTACCAATGTACATGTAAACCCATGTACCCGAACGAACACTTGAACTGTAGGTTCCGCTTGCTTGTGCGTGCGAAGTGACAGTTAATGCCGCCACACACACAAGAAAGATCTTCTGTATTTTTTTAATCATTGATTTTTCCCTAATTACTTATTACTAAACTTTATCCTTATAACGCATTGTAGATATGAAAATAGTTACCAAAGCGAATGTGCCAGAAATTTTTCATGAGACGTGTGTTGAAAGTGCAACAAAATTGTCAACGCCCTTACAAACAATGTTTGTTATTCTTTCATTGGTAACGTTTAATATTTTTATTTTCAGTGGATTTTCGATTTTCCACCTAGGGTACTGTCATGATTCAGATTTTGCCCATGTTTCTTTTTGGTTGCTGAGCTTTGTTCAGGGTGTCGCTTTGATGGCGACCAAGGCACGCCTTTCAGTTATTGCTTTGCTTAAAACCCCTCTGCCCCACGTAATTTTTGTTCTTTATATTACAACTGTAGGGCTTTCTTTTTTTCATGAAAGCACCGTCCTTAGTTTTCTGGGGTCCGCACAAATGGCCGAAGGTGCTATGTCTCTCTTGAGTTTTTTGATAACAACGCTGACATTTAGTATCCTGTGCCAAGAGGAACGCACCCGAAAAACCCTCCTTAATATAGCTTTATTCTCGGGGCTTACACACATAGGTATTGCCTTGCTAGGCACAGAAGAAGGGTGGCACCGGGTCTCTTCTGTGTTGGAAGATTTTGGATTAACCGTTATTGGGGAATCCCCCCCCCTGCGGAGTATCGTTCCGCATTGGTTTCCTGATTATATCATTTTTGTTTTGTTGCCCACTTTTGTGTTGTTTCTTCTAAGGATTGCGTCGCATGAAGGCCTATTTATCCAGCGTGGCTCTGTGCGTACAGGAGTCCTGTGCGGGGGAATGCTTGTCGTGATTTTTGCGTACATACTGATGAATCATTCATTTTCTGTATCTCTTTGTATTGGAACTTTGGGCTGTGTAACCATGTATGCCATGAGAAGAATCTTTTCTCCATCGAAAGCTCTTTTTTTGTACCTGATTTTGGGTGGTTCTCTGGTTATGGTAGCCATCTTTCTTTCTCCTGATTTTTCTTGGATTCCTGATAATATACAGTCACGGGGTTATCTGGCTCAAATTGTTTTACCCCGATGGCCGTATGATTTTTCTTTTCAAGGATTTGTAGATATTTTTGTGGGCCGTGGCTGGGGAACCTATGATCAGTTATTAACCCAAAACATTGATCTTATAAAAGTCCACCAATACCAAGGAAGTTCTTGGAACCCATCGTGGGAATCCTTCGTGCGTGACCAATTTCATACCCATAACAGCGCGCTAGAGTACTATGTGAGCCTTGGTTTGGTGGGAGTTACTGTAGGGGGATATAGTCTTTATGTCATCAGTACCAACCTTCGCAACGCATATTTCTATCTAGGGAGCTTTTATCTCTTTGCTATGACTATTTTATGCTCTGCCTGGTTTCAGGTTTTGAGTTGTGTACCCTATAATATTCTTGTTTTATGCCTTATTTTGAAAGATAAACCCTTGTCTTCACCCATACAGGGAAAGATACTCGCACGCGCATGGAAAGTTCTTCCCTTGAGCCTGGTGCTTTTGCCTTTAGCGGCCGTTGGTCTTGGGTCTATGACGTACGCGATACGCAACACGCACATGCCGGAAAAACCAGAAACACTTGTTTCTGAAAGTATGGCATTTATACACTCAGATCTTAATCATCTTGATCGATTGCAAGGATACTATCGGATGAACAAAGTTCTCTCCTTGTGGTTGAGTCTTGCTCCGGAGGGGATAAAGCAAAAAACAATCACATCCCGTGAGGCTTTTGCTGTTACAAAAGCCTTTGCGCATAAACTTTATGAGGGCATTAAGACGAAGCGTATGCCCCATTCGCGTGTGTTAATTTTAAATCTTTTGGCGCTGAATGGCACACATCCGGAACTAAAAAAACACATGCAAGAAGAAGATTATAGGTTCTGGATTAGGTTTTCTCAAGAGTTCTTGGATAGTGTGCCGCAAAGAGCTTCCGTTCTTCACCTGACGCTTGCTTATCTTGTCAGTGTGAATGATACCGTGAATCTTATACAAATTTTGGATAAAATGGATCGCGTTGCTCCCAATAATCCCGTTGCGTTGTGGTTTCGGGGGTTTCATTTATTCGGATCTACAGCCACCACCAAAGAAGGAGTGGCTCTTTTATATTCAGCCCTTCAACGCGGCGTGAACAACGTTATTCCCATCAACCCTCAGCACCGTGAAAAAATCATCCAGATTCATAAGCAGATGTTTCCCCATGACCATCTTTTTGGTGGTTAAGAAAGCAAAGGCTGTCGGGTCGCAGGATTTTCCTAAGGAAGACGACCAGAAAACCGACAGGGAATACAGGGTCTTCAAGAGGGATTCCAAGAAGATCATTAGCTTTTTGCAATAAATACAGCGTAGGGGTTGCTCACAAAAAACTCTGAAGAAGGAAAAAATTATACCTTAGCAAATACGAGGGAGGCATTAGTGCCGCCAAACCCAAATGAGTTTGACATCGCAAGAGAAATACCCCTGTCTTTAGCAGTGTGTGGGGTGAGATCCAGGTGAGCACATTCATCAGCAGGGGTGTGCAAGTTAAGCGTTGGAGGGCATACATTGGTATAAAGTGCCATGACTGTGAATACGGCTTCAACGCCACCTGCTCCCCCTAATAAATGACCCACGGCGGACTTGGTGGATGAGATAGACGTCTGAGGGGCCGAAGCCCCTAACAGGCGCGTAATGGCAAGGGCTTCGATAACATCCCCTAAAGGGGTGGATGTCCCATGTGCATTAATATAGTCAATGTCTTGTGCCGGGAGGGCTGTATGGTTCTTGATACTCTTAAGGGCTGCTTTCATTGCACGGTATCCACCGTCTCCATCGGAAGCGGGTGCTGTAATGTGGTGAGCGTCACCGGACAACCCATAACCAACAACTTCGCCATAAATTTTTGCTCCCCGCTTTTTGGCATGGTCATATTCTTCGAGAACAAGAATGCCTGCACCTTCTCCCATCACAAAACCATCGCGCCCTTTATCCCACGGACGAGATGCTTCTGTCGGGGTATTATTGTATGTGGTACTGAGGGCACGGCATGCAGAAAATCCTGCTAGTCCAATGCGGCATACGGCTGCTTCTGCTCCACCGGCGACCATGACGTCGGCATCGCCATAAGCAATGAGCCGTGCGGCATCACCGATAGCATGGGTGCCTGTCGCACATGCCGTCCCCACCGCGTGGTTGGGGCCCTTAAAACCGTACTTAATAGAAACTTGACCCGATGCCAAATTAATTAAGATCGCAGGGAGAAAAAACGGACTAACGTATCGGGGGCCTTTTTCATGAAGATCCACAGAGGTATCATAAAGTCGTTGCAATCCCCCTATTCCAGATCCAATCAACACCCCTGTGCGCTCGCATTGTTGCGTGTCTGTTGGTTTCCATCCAGAGTCTTCAATGGCTTGCGTTGCGGCTGCGATGGCGTAAACGATAAAGGGATCTGTGCGTTTGCGTTCTCCTGCTGTCATCCAATCATCAGGATTAAACAACCCTATGGCAGAGTCTCCGTGGGGAACCATACCGGCAATGTGGCAGGGAAGATCATCTACAGGAAATTCTGTAACTGTACGAATGCCGGATTTTCCGGCAATCAAGGAATCCCAGGACGCAGAAATGGTCCCCCCCAAAGGAGTAACGGCCCCTAGACCCGTAACAACAACCCGACGCATAAAAACAGACTACTAGGCTGTGTTAATTTTCATAACGCGATCAATCGCGTCTTGAACTGTTTGAATATTGTTTGCTTCTTCTTCGGGAATTTGGATACCAAACTCGTTTTCAAGAGCCATGACAAGTTCAATTTGTTGAAGACTATCAGCATTAAAATCATTGACGAAATGGGACTCAGCTGTGACCTTATCAAAGTCAACCTCAAGGGTTTTTGCAATAACTTCAGTTACTTTTTTTGTGATATCTGCCATGATAAATCTTTCCTTATGTTCGTATCATCAACGAGAGTTACAGTGTATGGCTTGATGAGCCTGTGTTTGTTTCCTATCATACTTCAATTCGAAACACCAGTATGGAAAAATAGTGCCCAACAATAAGACTACTAAACCATCGCCATACCACCATTGATGTGAAGCGTTTGTCCGGTAATGTATTTTGCTTCGTTACTTGCTAAAAAAGCAACCGCCGCTGCCACATCATCAGGGCTTCCTATGGACCCTGCAGGTATTTTACCCATGATAGCGCCTTTTTGTGTGTCGTTTAGTTTTGCTGTCATGTCGCTTTCAATGAAGCCGGGAGCAACACAATTTAAGGTAACCCCGCGTACGGCGACTTCCTGGGCCAACGCCTTTGTCATTCCTATAAGCCCCGCTTTCGATGCACAGTAGTTGGCTTGCCCAGGATTACCCATGACACCGACAATAGATGCAATATTAATAATTCGCCCCCACCGATTGCGCATTAACGTTTTGATGGCTTCGCGAGAAATAACAAAAGCGGCACTCAAGTTGACATTGATGACGGTGTCCCAGTCTTCGTCTTTCATGCGCATGGCCAACATGTCACGTGTGATCCCTGCGTTATTTACGACAATGTCGAGACCACTCATGGCTTCTATGGCTGATGGTATCAGTGCTGTGACAGCAGAGCGATCACTTAAATCGCATGATATGACTGTGGTTCGTGATCCTAATTCCCTCGCAAGGGTATCCAGTTTTTCGTCGCGTGTACCAGAAATCACCACATGGGCGCCCTGGTTGTGAAGAGTGCGTGCGATGGCTGACCCAATGTTTCCGGTGGCCCCTGTTACAAGTGCCCGTTTTCCCTTTAAATCAAACATTATTATATCCTTTATACCTAGTTTTATGTAATATTTTTCATAAATGTGTCAAGATCACTGGGTGTTTCCAAACTACACGCCATAATTTCTTTATTGATACGTCCCATTAAGCCAGTTAGTACCCGACCTGCGCCCAACTCAACAACCATAGAGGTGCAATCAGTGTGCTTATAGTTGGTGCATATGTATTCCATAGACTCTCTCCAGCGTACGGTCCCTGTTAGCTGCTTGACCAGATTTATGCGTATATCATCAGGTTTTTCAATGGGTTTAGCGCTAACATTAGCAATCACTGGTATGCGGGGTGTGGAAAGGGTAACACCCTCAAGCGCACGTGCCATAGTCTCTGCAGCAGGTTGCATGAGAGGACTGTGAAAAGGCCCACTAACATTCAGGGGAATGACACGTTTAGCCCCTCTTTCCAGGGCTATCGTTGTGGCATAGGCAATTGCTGCCGTTTCACCAGAGATCACCACTTGTCCCACACAGTTGTCATTAGCAAGTACACATGTACCTTCGGATTGTCCTTGATCACAAATTTCTGTGATCGCCTTGTAATCAAGACCAAGAATGGCAGCCATCGTTCCTTTTCCTCCTGGAACAGCTTTTTCCATTGCCTTTCCGCGCGTACGTAGAAGTTTGGCACCATCGCGCACACTAAAACAGCCAGCTGCTGCAAGGGCAGTGTACTCCCCCAACGAGTGTCCCGCGAGTGCGTGCACATGCGTGTGCAGGCAAAACCCGTAGTGTTTTTCAAGAACAGCCAAGATAGCCATGCTTGCTGCGAAGAGGGCTGGCTGGGTGTTGGATGTTGCCTGTAAATCTTCAGGAGATCCGTCAAAGCAAATCTTTGAAAGATTGTCACTCAAGGCATCATCAATTTCATCAAATGTTTCACGAGCGGCAGAGAATGTATCGGATAGGGTTTTCCCCATACCCACTTTCTGAGACCCCTGTCCTGGAAACACAAAAACAACCATAGAACTTCTGTTCGCATTTCGTTATAGTAAGGCAACATACTGTTATGCTTCATCAGAAGAGTCAAGGTTGCATTAAACGCCTTCATTCCCTTCACCTTAACTATTGGGTTACTGCCACACATGCGTTTTTTTACAACCCCGAGATTTATCAATTGCGTGACGATTCTCAGTGTCTTTATTACCGAAATTGCGACAGACATCTATTTGCCGAGTACGCGATGTTTAATGCTTGAGTTTCATTCCACGCAGAAAATGGTTGCACTGACTCTGAGTAGCAATTTCGCAGGGCTTGCGCTTTCAGCGCCTTTTTATGGCGCGCTATCGGATAGTATCGGGCGTAAGCCAACTGTTCTGCTTGGTTTGGGGGTTTTTGCCCTCATGTCTTTTGCGTGTGCATATGCGAACTCCCTTGAGATGCTTGTATTCTTGCGTCTTATCCAAGGAATAGGGGCTGGGGTAACCTATCCTGTGGGGGTGGCTGTCCAAAAAGACATTTATTCGGGACGACAGTTTGCTAAAGCGCGGGCAACTATGAGTGTCGTTTGTGCAGCTGCTCCTGCTTTAGGACCTGTGCTTGGGGGATACCTCGTTTCATTTGTGAGCTGGCATTGGACGTTTATCAGTGTTGCGGTTGCTGCAATGTTGGTTATTCTTATCCTTCTGCTACAACCAGAAACACTGGATGCTCGTTATCGTAAACCCTTTTGTTTTTCCCGAATGACGGAAAGTTACAGGCAGTTATTTCGCCAGCGTATCTTCATGAAATACGCCATGATTGTTGGGTGTGTGTCCAGTATCTATTGGAGTTTTCTTTCTGGTATGACATTTTTGTTTTTGGATCATTTTAAAATATCCGAGCATGAGTACCCCTACTATCAACTGGTTCTCGTGTGTGTGTTTATAGGGGGCACCGTTGTCAATCGGTTTTTGACAAACACACGTTCACCAGATGCACTTATTGAAAAAACACTCAGCCTTAGTACTATTAGCTGTTTTGCGTTTGTGTTGGTCACAGTGATATTGCCGGATCATCCGCTGACAATTATTACATGCATGATCCCAATTTGTGCGTGTCTTGGAGTGCTATTTCCCAATATCGGCTTACGTGCAATCGAAGTGGCGACACACGCTAAGGGGTATGCTTCAGCTGCTTATACCACAGCTGAACTGCTTTTTCCCGCCATTGCTGTAGAAATTGTGGGAAAAATGTACAATGCGCGTGCGTTCACAATTGTTATTTTTATGATGCTTTTGCATATTGTCGCACTGGGTATTTGGCATTACTATGAACCACAACAAATCACACCCTACATTGACAAACATACATAATAAGAAGGAAATGGTACGTCTATGACAAAACCAACGCTTGGCATTTGGGCAACTACAGCACTTGTGGTTGGAAATATTGTAGGAACGGGGATTCTTATGCTTCCCAGTTCTCTTGCTGCCTTGGGAACAGCTGGCATACTGGGCTGGTTTGGCACAACAATTGGTGCTTTATTTCTGGCGCTGGTATTTGCACGATTATCCCGGCGCTTCCCAAAAACAGGAGGGCCTTTTGCCTATACACAATATGCCTTTGGTGACTTTGTGGGTTTTCAAATGGCGTGGATGTACTGGACAGCAAACTGGGTCAGTAATGCAGCCGTTGCGATTGCGTTTGTTAGCTATTTGTCTATTATCTATCCGCAGGTAGCCACACAGCCACTTGTATCGCTTATGCTTGGGTTGGGGGCTATTTGGATACTCACAGTCCTTAATTTGCGTGGGACGCAAACATTTGGACGTGTTCAAATCTTTATCACACTGCTGAAGCTAACACCGCTGGGGTTTATTGCAATTGTTGGTTTGCCTGAGATTAAATCGTCCAATATTTTTCCGTTGACGCCGGCTCCAGGGAAGGATTTTCTCTATGTTATCTCACATGGAATTTCATTAACACTTTTCTCGTTTATGGGGCTTGAGGCTGCTACTATTCCTGCTCAAGATGTGAAAAATCCGGAAAAAACGATCTCCCGTGCAACAATCTTTGGAACACTTCTTGCGGCTGTAATTTATATTTGGATTAACATTGTTGCCCTTGGTATTCTGGGGGCGGACGCTCTTGCCCAAGCGCAGGCTCCTTTTGCGCAGATTGCAGAACAGCTTTATGGACAAAACATGGGATTGATTGTGGCGGGGTTTGGTGCTTTTGCTGCCTTTGCAACACTGAATGGGTGGATTCTTCTGCAGGGGCAAATCCCCATGGCAGCTGCGCAAGAAAATCTTTTGCCCCAAATTTTTGCAACTAAAAATGGGCAAGGGGTTCCATGGTTTAGCCTTGTTTTGTCCAGTACGCTGGCAAGTATTCTTTTGAGCGTAAACTACACCTTGGATTTTGTGAGTCAGTTCACGTTCATTGTTAACCTCACTACATTTACAGTGCTTCTTCCTTATCTTTACACCAGTGTTGCAGATGTTATTTTACTGATAGAATCCCGTAAAAATGCCCGAAAACGAGAGATTTTTCGTGCAAGCCTTATTTCAGCTGGGGCTTTTTTATATGCGCTAGGGGCTATTTATGGGAATGGCAGGGATATCGTTTTTTCGGGAACCCTTTTCACGTTGATGGGGGTGCCTTTTTACGTTTGGGCACGCCAAACAAAAAAGAGCTCCTATCAATGGAAACAGGAGACTTCTTCTTTGCCTCAGTAACGTACGGTATATGTGGGGGTTAATAATGTGGATCGATTGTTCCGTATGTCTTCGGACATATAGTCAAAAATTCCTGTGTTTACATCATGACCACTATGATTGATAGGGATTAGGTGAAGAGAGTCGTACCCATTCAGATTTGCACCTAACACATCCGTATAAAGTGAATCTCCAATAACCAGTATTTTTGATGGCTCTATTGTAGGATTTATGACTTCAATGTGTGAATATATGCGAGGCCAGGGTTTCCCATAATAAAGAATATCTGTATTTGTGGTGCAGTATGGAAGTATAGATCCCGGCCGCGCGAATGTTTGTGTGCCACTTTGAACAGCTTCATCGGGGTTTATAATCACAATGGGAATTCCCTGCGCACAGGCTTTCTGGATGGTGTCGGCGTATGAGCTCACTTTGGAAATATCAGGATTTATACTGCGTACAATTAAAAGTTCAGCTTCCTCAATGCGGTTAACAAACACCAGGGGTAATCCCTCAAAATAGGGGCTATAGTTATCATAATCAATGATGTAAGCCTTTTTACCCCGGTACTTTTTATGTGCGTACATGTCTTGATAGGCAATCTCTCCTGCTGAAATAACAGCAATATCGGGAGAGATGTCCAGACCAAGTGTAAGAATATTTGTGCGGACACGGCTGTTTCTTTCAGGAGAGTTCGTCAGAACAACCACGTTTGCGCTGTAGTTTTGGATGTAATCCACAAGCATTTTACCAGGCGGTAATATGTCATCACCATTTTGCAAAACGCCCCACGAATCAATAAGGAGAAGGCTATATTTTGCTATAATCTCAGCAAGATTTTCAGCCGCATGAGGGTTTTCATTGTGCATATACATAACGTAAAATAAACGTTCCTAACCATAACCTTTAAAATTTAATAAAAAATTAATAACAAATATCGTAATGTGATGTATGATTTTATCACATATGTAATTTAGGGCGGTATGTATATGAACGAAATTCTGCACGTTGTTAAAAGTCATCGACTATTTAAAGATCTTCCCGCAATGGTAAAGGCGCGAATTATACCCTTACTTGAGGTCATTTCTGTTGCAAAAGGGAAAAAAGTATACTTAGCGAAACAAGAGGCGGATGCGATTTACTTTGTCTGCTCAGGCAGTATAAAAATTGATGGCAAAGAGGAGCTATGTGATAAGGGAACATTTTTTGGGGAAGAGTCTTATTTCAAATCCCGATTTTTTGGTTCAGATGCGCTTGCAAAAGAGGAATCAACGATTATTCGCATTCCTGTGAGTGCTCTTGATAAAATCAAAGCTCACAACGAAGATATCTCAAGTATTCTATTTTCATCGTTTACGCAGACAAAATCAGTAATTGAAACAGTGCCTGTTGTTGATGAGGGAACAAAAATTTCCGCCCTTATTAGCTGGGTATTTGCCTTTATTGTGCCTGTTTTTATTCATGCTCTTCTTGATGATGGTATTGCTAGTGAAACACGTTTGTTCATAAGTATTTTGTCGTCAGGCGTTATTTTTTGGGTATTTGGTACTTTCCACGAGTCAATACCAGGACTCATCATTATTGCGGCATCACTTATTCTGGGGCTTGTTCCTCCCGCTGAGGTGCTGGCGGGATTTTCTTCAAGTCCTTTCATTCTTGTGATGTCGCTGTGGGGAATTGGGCTTCTTTTGATCCAATCAGGATTAATCCAACGAATTTTGCTTTATCTGATTCGGTATCTGCCATCAGGATCTGGATTTTATAACGTTGCGCTTTTTTTTCTTGGGGGCCTCATGACGCCTGCTATTCCTTCAATAGTCAACCGTGCAAAAGTGGGAGCTCCGATGGTTGAGGAGACTCTTGACATTCTGGGAATTCCTCATGGAACGACTTTGAGTACAAAAATTAGTGCATCTATCTTTTTTGGCATAACAATACTGAGTAGTGTGTTTTTCACAGGATCCGTTATGAACTTTGTTGTATTTGGTTTGCTGCCTCTTCAAGAGCAGCAAAACATTATAACCATTGGTTGGTTTTATAGTGCGGGTGTCGTAGGGGGGGTACTGAGTGTTTTCTACCTTGTAACCTCCTCAATTTTCTTTGCGACGCGCACAAAAATTAACGTGTCAAAGCCAATGATTGATCTTCAGATCAAAGCCCGTGCTTCTATGTCATCACAAGAAGTAATGGCTTTGGGATGTGTGATCTTTTTTGTTATATCGCTTTTTACTACCCAGTATCATCGTATCCCTATTGAGTGGGTCAGTCTCTTCCTTCTTTTTGCTATTCTCTCCATGAATCTTATTGGTACAGAGAAATGGCAAAAAGATACGGATTGGTCTTTTCTCGTATTTCTGGCAACGATCATCGGCATCAATAAATGTATGCAGTTCCTTGGTGTGGATAATATGTTTCTCTCTTACATTCTTCCCCTGCTTAAGGCCTTTATTTCTGAGCAGGATCTTGGGAAGCTTATTATGGTGCTTGTGGGAATAATGGTTGTCGTGCGGCTTATTCTTCCTATTGGACCGGCAATTGCTCTTCTTTCGGCTATCATGGTTCCTGTTTCGGAATCATTCGGTTTGAGTTTGTGGGTTCTTGGTTTTGTTTTGCTGATGTCAGCTGATATTTGGTGGTTTCCGTATCAATCTCCTTTCTACACAAAGTTTACAGAATCATTTTCAAAAGCGCTTCCGTATAAAGAGAGTTCTTTCCTTCTATTTAATGCGCTTATGAATATAGGACGTATTGCGGCAATATACCTATCTCTTCCTTTTTGGAAGAGCCTAGGCCTTATGTTTAATTAGTATCTACGTAGGATTACAAAACATGTTCACATCGAAAATTCGTTTTGATTACATCATACCTTCACTTCTTCTTCTTTTTGCGTTTACATTTTTTATTATCCATAATTCTGGACGCAAAGAAGTGCTTGTGGTGCACAGCTATCAAACAGACTATAGTTGGGTGCGTGATGTAAATAGTGGCCTAAAAAACATTTTTGCGAATGAAAAACGCTACAATGTTCGCTATCATTATATGGACACAAAGAGGCATACTTGGCCTACATACCTTCGCAATGCTGGCTTGATTACGCGACGATTAATCGGTGCTATTCGTCCGCAAGTGATTATTTGTGTCGATGATGATGCGCAGCGTCTTGTTGGCCAATACTATATTAATGATCCCAATATTAGCGTTATTTTTTCCGGTGTAAATGCTTCTCAAGAAACGTATGGTTACGACAAAGCAAAGAATGTAACAGGTATTTTGGAAAGACTCCCGTTGGGGGGATTGCGGGATACATTTTACTTGCTTGCCCGACAGCGGGGTCTTGCGGAGAATGTGCAGATTCGCACAGCTCACATTAGTGATAATTCTCCTACTGTTCAAAATGATGATAAATACATGCGTCAATTTTCTGAGTGGGGACGTGTGAAGCTTGAAGATTCCAAACTTGTGGGAACATTCGATGAGTGGAAAAAGGCCGTTCTTGAGGCCAATAAGACCTTGGACTTCATTACTATTTCAAACTATCGCTCTATTCGTAGGAATCCAAATGACAAGGAGTTCATGTCACCAAAAGAGGTTCTTGAGTGGACGATGCAAAATGCCACAATTCCAGCAATTGGCGTTAATGCGTTCTTTGTTGAGGAGGGAGGCGGTCTTGCGATTGCCACATCTCCTTACGAGCAAGGGTCATCAGCGGGTCTTGCAGCACAGCAAATTGTGATTGGGGGAAAAACCGCTAAGGATATCCCAATCGTTCGAACAGAGCAGTTTATTGTGTGTATCCGTGATTCCATTGTGGAAAAAATGAACATTGAGCTTCCTGATATTTATGATGCGTTTGCACGCGTAACCAAGAAACACTACAGGTAAATGTGGATGTATATCTATGATTACGCGTCGATACAAAAAGTTATTTAATCAGTTCACTCTTGAGCTTTATGTTCTCTTTCAGGTTATCTCTCTTTTAGTTATCACGCTCCTTGTTCTTGGGTATTTTACCAATATGCGTGTGCGCTCACGCGAAGAAACCTTTGTAAAAAATAACATTCAAAAATACAATGAAAGCATTGAATCCCTGGTTTTGCAGAAGTTAGAAACGACACGCAAGGTTGCTGAAACAACCACCCGCGTTCTTGTTTCTCCTCTCATTGGGAGTATCGAGGATCAACAGGCCCAATACTTAAGCTTTCTGATGGATCAGAATCAGGATATTTGGAGCCTATATGTTGGGTATCCAGATAAAGCATTTTTTCAAATCAGCAGGACCTCTCCCCAAGACAGCCTTGTGTTTGATGAGCAAACCCGTATTCCCGATAATGTACGATTTCGGTATCGGATCATCTCCGCGCCACTTCTTGGAGAAACATGGTTTTATACGGACAGTGCCCGCACCGTGGTTGAAAAAGAATATATCGCACGCACCCGATATGATCCGACTCAACGCCCCTGGTTCAAGGAGGCTGTTACAAACAGGCGCCTATCAATCATTGATGCCTATGTTTTTGGTTCGATTGCGAAGCCTGTGGTTACTGTATCAATTCCTCTTCGTAGGCAAGACTCAGGTGTTCCTGCAGTAATTGGTGTTGATTTTGACATCACCAGTCTCTCTCGTGAACTGCGCGAAAGAAAGATTTCCCCGGATTCGTTTGTTTGCATTTTGAATGCTGAAAACAAGATTGTTGCTCAATCTGAGATTCTGAATAATTCCACCCACAGCGAAGCGCAGGGGCTGATCCATATCAATCAACTGAGCAGTGGCCATTTGCGCTTAGCTATGGATACATTTGCACAGAGCAAAGAAAATACGTTTTTTATCACTATCCAAGAAAAAAAATACCTTGTTAATGTGTTGCGTATGTTTGATGTGGAAAATCTTGAATGGATAATTGTCAGTGTTACAAATTACGAAGAGTATGTTTATTCACAAGCACAAATAGAAAACCACAATTATAGCCTTTATGTTTTTATTTTGTTTATAGCGTGCTTACAGATTATTTTGTTAGCGCGACGAATTGCTTATCCCATTCAAGATCTCACAGCGCACGCGGAACAAATTGGAAAATTTGATCTCACAGATCGTGAAAAAATAACATCAAAGATCAGCGAAGTGGGAACGTTAGCGCGAACGCTCCAGAATACACGTCATAGTTTGCGTATTTTTACAAAATATATGCCCTCACAACTTGTACGCAAACTTGTGGGAACAGAAAAAGAAATAGAAATCGGGGGTGAAAGAAAACCACTCACTCTTCTTTTTACTGATATTGAGGGGTTCTCAACGGTATCTGAAGGGCTTTCCCCCGAAGATCTCATGAAGCATATTTCTGTCTATTTTGAAGGATTATCCCAAATTATTATGCGTCACGAGGGACTCATCGATAAGTACATTGGTGATGCTATTATGGCTTTTTGGGGTGCGCCTGATGATGATAAGACCCAAGGCAAAAATGCTTGCAGAGCAACCCTAGCTTGTTTTAATGCGCTGCGTGACTATAACGCCCAGTGGGAAAAGGCAAACAAACCGGTTCTTAAAACACGTTTTGGTCTCCACCACGGTGAGGTTGTTGTTGGAAACATAGGGTCTTCTGATCGCATGAATTACACTGTTATGGGAGATAATGTAAACCTTGCTGCCCGCCTTGAGGGTGCAAACAAATTTTATCGCACACACATTCTTATCAGTGAGTCTCTTTATGCTCTCGTCAAAGATGAGTTTGTGTGCAGGAGTGTTGATGTGATTGTCGTCAAAGGCAGGACAAAGGGCGTGCATACCTATGAACTGGTTGGCCATCAGGCTGATCATAATCTAGGGGTTCCCGATAAGAATATGATGGCGTATGTGACGGGGTTCAATAGGGCTTTTGATTTCTACCTTAATTTGAACTTCAAACAGGCTATAAAAACCGTTCAAGGGCTCCAAAACCTATCAGAAACACAGCAAGCAATCATCGAAGAATTTATTGAAAGGTGTGAAGTGTTTATCAAGAAGCCTCCTTTAGAGGGGTGGGACGGATCATGGACACTTGTATCCAAATAAGGGTATTCGTTTTTCCCCCAAGTCATGCTAGCTTACATACAGAAAAAATTCTAAGTCATCATGCCTTTTTCGGTTCTTATGCCAGCCCTATCACCTACTATGACTGAAGGAACCTTGATTTCCTGGCAAAAAAAAGAAGGGGATGTTGTGGCCCCTGGCGATGTGCTTGCCGAGATTGAAACGGATAAAGCTACGATGGAAGTTGAGGCTGTCGATGAAGGCCGCATAGGAAAAATTCTTATTGCTGCTGGAACGGAAGGTGTTTCTGTCAATACTCCTATTGCAGTTATGCTCGCTGAGGGCGAGGATCTCACCACATTAGACACTTATATACCTGAAACCATGCCGGGCCTTGGAAGACCAGATGAAGCACATAGCGCCGCATCAAACACCCAACCATCAGGGTTATCTTCGGAAACAGAAAAAACACCACCCTTGGAGAATGCCCCCGTGCGGGTCTTTGCCACCCCTGTGGCTAGGCGCCTTGCTGCGGAGAAAAAGATTTCCCTTGCCTCTGTAAGCGGATCGGGTCCTCATGGACGGATTGTGAAGGCAGATATTTTAGAAGCTCTTTTTGTGTCAGACACTCCCCTTGTTTCTGGGTCTACGACACCCCCTGCGTTGTCTCCATCTGTTGTGAGCGATGAGAATACCCAGACCACGCGCATGCCTCTTTCAGGGATGCGTAAAACGATTGCTGCGCGTCTTACCGAATCCAAACAAACTGTCCCGCATTTTTATCTTAGTATAGACGTGCGGTGTGATGTTTTATTAGAGGCGCGTGCCGATATCAATAAACGGCTTGAAAAGCAGGGTGTGAAAATATCTGTGAATGATTGCATCGTAAAAGCTTGTGCTGTGGCGCTGCTGCGTGTTCCTGAGGCCAATGTAACATGGGAGAATGACCATCTTATGCAGCACCATCGTGCGGATGTGGCTGTGGCTGTGGCTGTTGATGGAGGACTTATTACACCCCTTGTTTTTGATGCGGGGAGATGCTCGTTGGCTGATATTTCTGCAACCATTAAAGATCTTGCAGAACGTGCACGCGCGGGAAAATTATTGCCCTGTGACTATCAGGGAGGAACATTTACCCTGTCAAATCTTGGTATGTTGGGGATTGATACCTTTAGCGCCATTTTAAATCCTCCTCAGGCAAGTATTCTTGCCGTTGGAATGGCCGTTAGAAAGCCAGTTGTTGCTGACGATGGTTCGCTTGCTGTCGCAACGGTCATGAACTGTACCCTGTCGGTAGATCATCGGGCACTTGATGGGGCAGTGGCAGCTCGTTTTCTCAATGCGATTAAAGATAATTTGGAAAATCCTACGATGATGCTTATGTAAGCAAATTTTTTTGAAGAATTTTCAGAAGAAAAGAAATGGTCGGGGTGGAGAGATTCGAACTCCCGACATCCTGCTCCCAAAGCAGGCGCGCTACCAGGCTGCGCTACACCCCGAATTGTTCTCAAAAGAACACTTTATACATACAGATAAATATACACCTACGCAACAATGTTTCGGTAGGGGTGCATAAAAATTACCTAAATAGGGCCATGGACTGTTTGTATGGCGGTTTTTTGGAAAAACCCGCAAGGGTATAACCAAAGCAGGTTTTTGCTAGCCAGTAGTAAGGCGTGGCTCTTATTTCGCCACTCCGGTTTCGAAACAGAAGGAAACCTCTGTTTGACCCTTTGCGTCCCCATTTTGATCAAAGCGGAATGCTGTTTTTTTGTAATGCGTGCACTTAAACGTCATTTTTAGCATATCACCATATGGTTCGATCGATTGCGTAAAGCAATTTGTAAACTCCATATCCAAAGCAACCACATTAACACCATTAATATTAGCAATACGCTTCAAAGAAATGGATGATAGTGCTTCACCAATCATCATACGGTATTCCAGTGTTGTGGATGAGTCCGTGTTTGAGATCACAACCTGAATATCACTAATGGTTACCACAGCAGATGAATACAAGGGGCCTGTGGAAGAGGGGTTTGTAGGCTTTGAAAGTTTGAATCCCCAGCTAAAGCACTCTGTGTGTTCTGTGAATCCTTCAATGTATGAGCTCACAAGGTTTTCTCCTACACGAATAATCCACTCAGGGGTTTGTGTGCGTTGTGAATAATTTGAATGTTGGCTCGTAACAGGGTTACGCTCATTCATCGTTGAGGCGGCGGTTGTTTCTGCTGCATAATCGAGTGGCATGGCTTATTCCTTTCGTGATGTACTTTAAGGGTTTTTACGCGGCAGGAGCAGGAAGAGTTGCAACCAGACGAATCGACGCTGTAAGCTCTTCCAACTGAAAATGCGGCCTTAAGAAAACGGTTGCCCGGTATGAGCCCGGTTTTCCTGGAATGTCAAACACATCGATACGTGCTTCGCGAAGAGGAAAGCGTGCTTTTGTGCTTTGTGTTGCCTCATCAGAGAGCAAAACGTAGTTTGCAATCCACTTATTCAGATAGTTTGCGACGTCATCCTTTGACAGAAAGCTACCGATTTTATCCCGAATGATTGCCTTGATGTAGTGGGCGAATCGTGATGCAGCCAGCATGTATGTTAAGCGTGCCGATAATTGTGCATTAGCATTTGCATCTGCGGTGCTGAACTTTTTGGGGCGTTGGGCTGTTTGGCCACCGAAAAACGCCGCATAGTCCGAACCCTTGCAGTGACATAGTGATATAAATCCAAGATCAGACAGTTCTTTCTCACGGCGGTCGGTAATGGCAACTTCTGTGGGACATTTCAGTGCCACATCACCATCCGTGGTTTTGAATGTATAGGTCGGCAAGTCCTCTACGAGCCCCCCCCCTTCAACCCCGCGTATGGCAGTTGTCCAGTTGTAAAGGAAAGCGGCATTTGTAATGCGCTCCCCAAGGACATATGAAGCATTTCCCCAGCAGAACTTACTGTTATCCGTTCCTTCAACTTTTTCGGTATAATTAAGGTCTTCAACAGGGTTTGTATCGGGACCGTAGGGCAGACGTGTTAGCACATGCGGTAAAGTCAGAGCAACGTATCGAGAATCTTCACTTTCCCGAAAGGATCGCCATTTCAGAAGCTCGGTGCTCTCAAAGGTGCGTGCAAGATCCCGTGGGACACCAAGATCAGAAAAACTTTCAAGATTGAAAAGTGATGGTGCTGCACCAGATATAAAAGGTGTGTGCGCGGCCGAAGCTACCTGTGCTATTTTGCGTATGAGTGCCATATCAAGGGGATGACTACCAAACTCATAATCACCTACAAGACATGAATAGGGCGCACCACCAAAGGTTCCGTACTCCTCTTCGTAGACTTTTTTGAATAGCTGACTTTGATCGAACTCAACCGCCTTTTCAAGATCTTGCAGAAGCTCTGGCTTGGAGATATTCATTAACCGAAGTTTGAGGGTAGAGCTCGTATGACTTTTATTGACAAGGTAATGTAACCCACGCCATGATCCTTCTAGTTTCTGAAAGATGGGATCATGAATAATGACATCTAGTTGTTCACTAAGCGCGGTATCAATTTGCTGAATGCGGTGTGACATAAAGGGGCCAACATGCTTGATTTGATTGTCCTCTGTGTTGTTTATTTGTGAAATTAACTCACGAAGCTGCTCAAGTCCTGCTGGGCGCTTGTCTTCATCTTTCGCCAAGCGTCCTTTTACAAGGATATCTTCTAAAGTAATTTTATTCTCTACGTCCGCCATTTCAAAATCTCCTAGTTATCCTTAAGCTTTGCTTTTTGGTGCATCGCCTTCAGGTGCGGGTGCGGGTGCAATTTTCTCAATCTCAGCAAGAATGCCATCCCGCAGAGCTTTGTCTTCAATAATTTGACCAAGCATTCCCTCAAGAACCTCGTTTCCATCAAGTTTTCCAATGAGATCATTCAACAGTGTACGTGAGTCGTGGAGAGCTTTCATTTCAGGAATCTGCCGAATAACTCTTAAGGGATTAAAGTCATCCAAGCACCGAAGCTCCAATTCGATATTTATGCGCTCGGAATCTCCAGGAAGTTTGTTGTCAACAACAAATTGAAGGCGGGGTTTATATGAAGCAAAGACAGAATCGAAGTTTTCAAGATCAATCTCGACGAACTTCCGATCAGCGATACGTGGAGGTTTCTCCGCTGGCACGCCACTAAGGTCAGCTAATATGCCCATCACAAAAGGAAGCTCTTTCAGCTGAATTGCATCACCGATCTCAACGTCATACGTGATGTGAACACGTGGCCGACGTACGCGATCGAGAATATGCTGGGTGCTTTCTGCCATATTTTTTACTCCTTACCTTCACCACACATCCTGCATGGATCATTGGTAATTTAATTATCTAAGATCATTAAAGATGTTTTTTGTTAAAAATAAGTTAAATAATTAGGTATTTTTTTAAATTAATTTATCTTTATTTTATGGTGCAAGAAAATCTATTGCGTCTGTGAAGCCCTAAAAGATGATGTGTGAGCGGTTTTATTGTTGGGTTTTTATCCGAAGAAAAATAATTCAACACATACAATTTGGGCAGGCGCAAGCGAACATAACCCCATCGCGCAAGGGGGTTATAGTCTCGGTGGTGGATACCATCGCGCTATCGTATATTCTCAAGGGAAAGTCTTTATTGCAAAGAGCTATGAGTGTGGGCATCACGGCAAAGCTGGATGTTCGTAGCTAATGCAACACTACCCGCTTGTAATTGGGGCAATTCAGAAAGAAACACTCAAGCCTGGATTTTTGCTACCTGTTAGATCTTTCTACAGGAAGGATTATCCTATAGCCCTGTAAGAATAAGCAAGAGTATCACCTAAAAAGATACATTCCGTAGCGAAAAAAAGATGTGGTGCATGCAAAGCGATAGATAGCATACACCCAAGATACCCCATGTGAAATGAGGAACATTCATGACTCCTGGCGCTCCTTACGAAGCTTTGTTAAAGACATCTTCCCATGTTCCTTGAGTGGCGGCCTTGGAGTATTCTGTCGCTCGGTTTTCAAAGAAATTTGTGTGCTCCACCCCGTTGAGCATTTCATCCATCCACGGAAGTGGGTTTTGAGAAACACCAAAAATTGCCTTACAACCAAGCTGACGCAAACGTCGATCGGCGATATAGCGGATGTATTGTTTGACGTCCTGTCCCTCAAGTCCCTCAACACCACCGAGCTCAAAGGCAAGATCAATAAAAGCATCTTCCAGCTCTACGACTTTTTGACACGTATCCTGAAGCTTCTGAATGAATGCAGAAGTCCATACCTGAGGATTTTCAGAAATAAAAGTTTTAAAGAGGCGGATGATGGAGTGCGTGTGAAGTGTTTCATCGCGCACGGACCATGAAACAATCTGCCCCATCCCCTTCATTTTATTGAAGCGCGGAAAATTCATAAGGATGGCAAATGATCCAAATAGTTGTAAGCCCTCTGTAAATGCCCCAAAAACAGCCATAGTCATGGCGATATCTTCAGGAGAATCCCCTCCAAATGACTGCATGTACTCCCATTTGTCTTTCATTTCCGCATATTTGAGAAATGCTTGATATTCTGTTTCGGGCATTCCAATCGTGTCTAAAAGATAGGAGTATGCAGCGATATGAACAGTTTCAATATTTGAGAATGCGGCCAACATCATTTTAACCTCTGTAGGCTGGAAAATGCGGCTATAATGTTCCATATAGCAGTTATTGACCTCCACGTCCGCTTGTGTAAAAAAGCGAAAAATATGCGTGAGAAGATTACGTTCTGACGGAGTGAGGCTTTTATTCCAATCACGCACATCATCGGATAAGGGAACCTCTTCGGGAAGCCAATGGATGCGCTGCTGTGTAAGCCATGCTTCGTAGGCCCATGGATAATTAAAGGGCTTGTAAAGAGGGTTTGGTGTAAGAAGATTCGGTGTGCGTGTTGACATGGTGGCCTCGGGATTTACTTATTGACAGGATAAACATTCTTCATAGTTATTTGTGACAGGAGCTGGTGTGTTGTGATGGGAAAGATCACTAGAGACGGAACTTTCTGCCCGCTGAATAGATTTTGATCGTGCGTAATACAAACTTTTCACCCCCTTTTTCCAGGCTATCATATGGACATCGTGAAGTGTTTTTTTATGCACGTTGCTGGGCAAGAAAATATTCAAGGACTGTGATTGGCTGATAGAGGGCTGCCGATCAGCGGCATGTTCAATAATCCAGCGCTGATCAAGCTCGAAAGCAGTTTTGAAAACGGCTTTTTCGTGGGCACTCAGAAAGTCTAGATGCTGAACAGACCCCTCATTTGTTGTAATGGAGGACCAAATATCAGGATTGTCATGCCCTTTTTCAGCAAGAAGGTCTTTAAGGTGTTTGTTGCGTACAGCAAACGACCCCGAAAGCGTTTTATGCGTAAAGGCATTGGCTGCATTTGGTTCAACTCCAGGAGAGGTGCCTCCGCAAATTATGGAGATAGATGCCGTAGGTGCAATAGCTGTTTTGTTTGAAAAACGTTCCATACTTCCACCATCAATGGCGTCGGGGCATGCGCCTCTTTCTTTGGCCAGGGCGATAGAAGCCTTGTCCGCTTGCTCCTTGATATAGGTGAATATCCGTTTGTTCCAGCTTTTTGCTGTAACACTTTCAAATGGGATCATTTTTGATTGCAAGAATGAGTGGAAACCCATAACCCCAAGACCCACTGAGCGCTCTCGCATAGCAGAATACTTTGCCTTGGCCATATCAGAAGTGGCGTTATTAATATAATCGGTAAGAACATTATCTAACATCCGCATGATATCTTCGATGAACTGCGGTTCGTCCTTCCAGGCATCGTAGGTTTCAAGGTTGATCGATGACAAGCAACATACCGCCGTACGGTCATTACCAAGATGGTCCTTGCCCGTAGGGAGTGTAATTTCACTACACAGGTTTGACATTTTTACAAACATATTAAGGCGCTTGTGATGTTCTGGTATCGACTTATTAACAGTATCGATGAAAATGAGATAAGGCTCACCTGTTTCAATACGGGTGGTCAGAATGCGAATCCATAACCCTCGTGCAGAAATTTCGCGGATAACTTCCCCATCTTTCGGGCTTTTGAGTTGCCAAATCCCATCGTCTTCCACGGCTTGCATAAAAGCGTCAGGAATGAGAATCCCATGATGTGTATTGAGGGTTTTGCGGTTGTAATCACCACCAGTAGGCTTGCGAATTTCGACAAACTCTTCAATTTCGGGATGGTCTACGGGGAGGTAGATAGCCGCAGATCCTCGCCGTAATGAACCTTGAGAAATAGCCAGCGTCATGCTGTCCATGACTTTCATAAAAGGAACCACACCCGAGGTTTTCCCATTACGCCCCACTTTTTCACCAAGGGACCGTAGATTTCCCCAATAGCTTCCGATGCCCCCCCCACGAGACGCCAACCAGACATTCTCATTCCATAAACCAACAATCCCTGACAGACTATCTGTGGCCTCGTTCAAAAAACACGAAACAGGTAAGCCCCGCGTGGTGCCCCCATTGGAAAGAATGGGTGTCGCTGGCATAAACCAGAGTTTTGAAATGTAATCATACAAGCGTTGGGCATGGGCTGTATTATCACCATAGTAAGTTGCCACACGCAGAAAAAGATCTTGATACGTTTCGCCAGGAAGAAGATACCGATCAGTTAACACGGCTTTCCCAAAGTCGGTGAGCAGTGCATCACGTTCGGGAATCGCATGCACAGATTCGCAAGGCTGATTAGTACTTACATGATTATGTGTGATAGAAGCTGAAGCCGTTGATTGCATCGTACGTAATACCCTTTAATTTTATGTTTAAGGCGTTTTGCCAAATAATGAAAATACGTAATCACAATGACCCCGTATCATGAAATTCAGAGGGGTGTGCGGAGCGCGCAAAAATAACGGACTATGCACACCTAAGTAGTGATCTTTGCAACAAAAAGTTACAAAGAAGCCCCACCTTATTAATACCACCAACCATCTGGAAAACCCTTTAAAAACAGGGCTTACAGGAACTAACACTTTCTAATTTAAACACATCTTCTGGACACGTCAATCAACTTTGATACAAAAAAACTTCCTAATTCACATGAGTAATGGTGATGAAAAAATTATCACTTATGGGGGGATTTTTCTGGATCAAGAAAGGGAGAAATGCGATAGATTTGTCAAAACCTACTCTTCAATAGAGTTATTATTTCAGAAAAAAAATAGGTAGTCAGAAAAATATCTATTGTGTAGGATGTGGAGAACTTTCGCATAATTTTTAGGAATCCCGCTATGTCAAGCCATCCACGTGTCCGCCAATGGTCGGGGGTTAAGCTCGTTCCCTTTGTGTGGGTTCTTATTGTGGGTTTCATCCTGTGGAATGTTCCTATTCCAGGAGGGCTGACCCCCCAAACGTGGCGTCTTTTTACAATTTTTGTCTCAACAATTGTAGGTATTGTAACATCTCCCTTGCCAATGGGTGCAACGGCTCTTATCGGCTTAGTGGTTGCTGTAACGGCGGACGTTCTGAGCATGGATCAGGCGCTTTCGAAGTTTTCATCACCAACGGTATGGCTCACTGTTTCTGCGTTTCTTATCGCCCGTGCGTTTATCAAATCTACCTTAGGTGATCGCCTTGCCTATCTATTTATTGCTCTTCTTGGGAAAAACTACCTTGGTTTGGGATATGGTGTTGTGCTCACAGAATTTTTTCTTGCGCCGGTCATCCCATCTAACACAGCACGCGGCGGTGGCATTACATATCCCATTATTCAACCACTTGCGTTAAACTTTCAGAGTCAACCAGACGCTTCCACGCGCAGACGCATTGGAGCGTATTTGATACAAGTGGGGTATCATGCCAATGTTGTGACTAGCGCCATGTTTCTGACGGCAATGGCTGGAAATCCCCTAATGGTAGAGTTTGCAAAAAGTGCAGGCATTGACATTACCTGGATGCTCTGGTTTCAAGCAGCCATTGTGCCGGGGATCATTTCGCTTATCTGTATTCCTCTCATTTTGGCGTTTATCTATCCTCCCGATCTTCGCGATACTCCTCAAGCTCCGGAGCAGGCACGCCAGCGCCTGAAAGAAATGGGCTCTCTTAATTTTGCCCAAGGAATTATGTTGGGTATTTTTTGCTTCCTGATCACCTTGTGGATACTGGGAGAATATATTGGTGTGGATGCAACGACCACAGCACTGCTTGGTCTTTCGATCCTCTTGCTTGTTGGGGTTCTCCAATGGGAGGATATTTTAAATGAGAAAGGGGCCTGGAATACCTTGATCTGGTTTTCTGTGCTTCTTACGATGGCTGAGTATCTTGACAAATTTGGCATGATGAAATGGTTGGGTGGGCAGGCGCAAATAACCGTTGCCTTTCTTCCACAAACATTGGCAATTGCAGCGCTTCTGGGATTCTATTTTTATATTCACTACTTCTTTGCAAGTATTACGGCACATGTCAGTGCATTTTATGCAACTTTCTTGCTTGTTATTTTAGCCAGTGGGCTTCCACCAGTAGCCTCTGCGCTTATTTTGGCCTTTTTTTCCTGTTTGTCAGGGTGCTTAACCCATTACGGAAGCGGTAGTGCGGCGGCGTTTTTTGGCTCACGTTACGTGACAGTAACCGAATGGTGGAAAAATGGTTTCGTTATGAGCTTAGCCCATATTGTTGTTTGGGGGGTTGTAGGCTCTGTCTGGTGGCGTTATCTGGGCATTCTTTAGGTAGAGAACAAAACCTCTATTTCTGTGATGCAAGGTAATGAGATGCCTCCAGCGCAGCCATGCACCCTTGCCCCGCAGCCGTCACTGCTTGACGGAAGACCTTGTCTTGCACATCACCGGCTGCAAAAACACCCGGAATGGCGGTTTTTGTACTACCCGGTGCGCAGATCAAATAACCTTGTTCATCTGTCTGCAGTTGATCAGCGAAAATTGTCGTCTGGGGTGCATGGCCAATGGCCACAAAGGCACCACTTACAGAAAGCTTCTGGGTGCTTTTATCGTTTGTTGATTCTAAAACAAGCGTTTTGAGTTTGCGTGGCGACTCCTCTCCTTGAAATTCCTTAACATGGTGATTCCAAAGAACAGTAATTTTCTCATGCGCAAAAAGGCGGTCTTGCAACACCTTTTCCGCGCGCAGCGTATCACGTCGGTGAATGAGGGTGACTTTGGCGGCGTGGTTTGTTAAATAAAGTGCCTCTTCTACTGCTGTGTTCCCACCGCCGATAACGGCCACGTGCTTCTCTTTAAAGAAAAATCCATCACATGTTGCACAGCCTGATACACCGTGCCCACGAAACTTTTCTTCACTGGGAATTCCCAACCACTTAGCTTGCGCACCTGTGCAAATAATAACAGTGTCAGCGGTAAATAGTTCGCCAAACTCAGATTCGGCGGTAAAGGGGCGGCGCGAAAAATCAACTTTTTTAATGCGATCAAAAAGAGGGACAACCCCCACATGTCGGGCCTGCTTTTCCATTTGCTCCATAAGCCAGGGGCCTTGAATGACCTCCGCAAATCCTGGATAGTTCTCCACGTCAGTGGTGACAGTAAGTTGTCCACCAGGCTCCATGCCTTGAACAAGAATAGGATCAAGCGCAGCCCGCGCCGCATAAATAGCTGCTGTATATCCTGCTGGACCGGATCCAATGATTAAAACTTTTGTATGCGTGGGGGCCATATTTTTTTCCTCAGTAATTGTCTTTTTTTAACGAAAAAAACCGACAAAAGAGTCCCATAGGGATGGACTTTTGGACGGCGAATGGTTTGGTTTTACTTTTCCATCAATAAGCTCCTGAAAAAAACGGATAAAGTCTTTGTGGTCCCACTGAACAGCCCCATCAAGACGGCCAATAATGTGTCCTCGGGGATCAAGAAGAATCGCTGTTGGTAAACTTGTGATATTGAAAGCAGCATGAAGGCGGGCAGGCGTTTCTTTAGTGCTGCTATCTTCTGTAAAATCAAGGGACATGAGCCCATTGGTGCGGCGGTATGCTTGCACCATTTGGGTGGTCTGTGAGGGATAGGGACGTGTTATTGCCACAAAAGCAATATTATCATGTTTAAATTGTTGTGCCAGCTTTTCAAGTGAGGGCATTTCAAAAACGCACGCCCGGCACCACGTAGCCCAAAATGTCAGCAGAACATATTTCCCTTTGTAGTGCGAGAGTTGTGTTTTCTTTCCATCGAGCTTATGCATCGTGGCATCGGCGGCTTTTCCTTGATCACTGAGCTGGAAACGATCGATGGGGCTTAAGGCCATCAAAGGGCTTAGGCATAGCGTGAAGATCACAAGGATTGCTTTCTTGTGCAGGTGCGTGCAGGAATTGTATATCATATGCTGCCCTCTCTTGAGCTTGAATATTTTCATAGAATGTCTATAACCGTAGGTAACATATAACACTATCACAGCAAACAGAATTGAGTAGCTATCCTTTTATGTGTCGATTGTTTTTTTTCATATCTCTTGTTTTTGTGAATCTCCTGTTTTCTGGTTGCGGAAAAGTGGGTGTGTTGCGACCCCCAGAACCTGATTCATATCCCAACACATATCCAGTGGAGGCAAGTGATGCCTAAAGGTCCCTCAGAAAACCCGGACTCCCTCATGTCGGCTGTGGCGCAAATTGCCGTTTTAGGGGCAAGCGGCAGTGTTGGAAAAGCTGTTCTCCAAAGTCTTTGTGATGCGGGTGTTCCTGTGTCACAGATCGTGGCGATACACTCTGGTAGGCGCTCTCAAGCCCGTGTAACCTATGGGGAAGAGGCTGATATCGGTTGTGTGACCCTTGATAAGGTAGACTTTGGTCGCGTGTCTACAATAATCAACTGCTTGTCTGAGGGTAAAACGGTCATTGCCAAGCCATATCTTGCAAGATTCAGTGGGAGAATTTTGGACACAAGTGGTTACTTTTCTTTGGATCCTAATGTTCCTCTTCTTGTTCCTTATGTATCAGAAGAAAAAGAATGGCAGACCAAAAAGATCACTGCGGTTGCTAATCCACTTGTTTCGGGTGTTGTGCATGCCCTGCGTTATCTGAATAAAACACATACGCTAACAAGTATCACTCTTTCTAGCTATGAGGGTGTTTCTGTTGAGGGACATAAGGGTATGGCTGAGCTTATGCAACAAACCAAAGATGCGTTGATGAATGCGCCATCACCTGTGGTGCACTTCCCAAAAACAATGGCGTTTAATACGCTTCCTTGTGTGGGAAATCTCCACCGTGCTGGTGCCGAAACATCCCTGGAGGAGCTTGTGCGCCTTCAGCTGTGTAAGTTTTATAAGCGCCAAATTCCAATTGATATTACACGGGTTCTTGTTCCTGCGTTTGTGGGGGTGGGTATTAGCTTACATGTGACCTTTGCGGAACCACTGACCAAAAGTATTCTTGGGGCGGCGCGCACCCAGGGTGTGTGTGTTGTTGCTGGGCATGATAGTGCCCACGCCGATTTTGCAACGCATATGGATGTTGCGGGTGATGATTTTATTTACGTGGGGCGTCGCCGCATGAATCCCAACTACCCCAATCGACTTCAGTTGTGGGTGGCGCTTGACAACTTGCGTTGGTCAGGGGCGATGGCTGTGGCTTCCTTTGTTGGCAAACACAATCAAGAGACACCTCGTTGACCCTCCTGTTGATTGGTGTCAAAAAAGAGTAGACTGCGGTAACTTTGTGAATAAGGTTCAGAACAAAAATATGACAAAACTTCTTAAAGATACAGTGTTTCTTCCTAAAACAGATTTCCCTATGCGCGGGAGTCTTCCGACACGGGAGCGTGAAATTTTTGCGGAACTTGAAAATACCCATGTCTATGAAAAATTGCGCAAACTACGCAAGGGACGAAAAAAATACATTCTGCATGAGGGCCCCCCTTTTGCAAATGGTCATATTCATATGGGGCATGCGCTCAATCGTATTTTAAAAGATGTGATCGTGCGGGGCCAATCATTACTTGGCAAGGATGTTCCTGTTGTGCCTGGTTGGGACTGTCACGGCCTTCCCATTGAGTGGAAAATTGAGGAGAAATACAGGGAGGCTGGAAAAGACAAAGCCGAGGTTTCTCCAGAAGATTTTCGCAAAGAGTGTGCGGCGTTTGCTCAGCATTGGATCGATGTACAGCGTGACGAACTCAAGCGCTTAGGGCTCATGGCGGACTGGGGAAACGCCTACACAACAATGAACCCCCAAAGTGAGGCGGCTATTCTCGAAAACTTGGGTGACTTTCTTTTGAAGGGAAGCCTTTATCGGGGTTTTCGCCCGGTCATGTGGTCGGTTGTGGAAAAAACGGCGTTGGCTGAGGCTGAAGTGGAATATCATGAACGCACATCGTCTTCTATTTATGTGAGCTTTCCTATTACGCAAGCCCCTGATGCAAATCTTGTTGGAAAAAACGTCGTTATTTGGACCACAACTCCCTGGACCATACCGGCTAATAGAGCGATTGCTTACAATGCAGACATCAAATATGTGTGTATTCGCGCACAGGTTGTGGGCGAGCGGAGTATTGTCCCGTTAAATACGGAATTTTTGATTGCGGCGGATTTATGTGCGTCTTTTTGCACACAAGTTGGTATTGAAAAATATGAGACAATAAAACATCTTAAGGGATCAGCATTTGCGGCATCTATCTGTCAGCACCCTTTTTGTGATGACCGATATGCCTTTAATGTGCCGCTTTTGCCGGCTACGTATGTGACCACAGAAGCAGGCACTGGTTTTGTCCATACAGCCCCTAGCCATGGGCCGGATGATTTTCAGCTGGGGCGGGCCCATGGTTTGGATGTCCCAGAGACAGTGACTGAGGATGGCATATACACAGATCAGGTTCCTATTTTTGCGGGCAAGCATATTTTTAAGGTTGATTCAGAAATTATCACCTTCCTGCGTGACAAAAATACCCTGTTGGGAGCGTCAAAAGTTGTCCACAGTTACCCGCACTCATGGCGCTCAAAGGCTCCTCTTATTTATCGAGCGACTCCTCAGTGGTTTATTGAGCTTGATCGTTCAGGAATACGCCAGGAAGCTCTTCAGACCATTAAGACTGTTTCCTGGATCCCCGAAAGCGGTGAAAAGCGCATTGGAAGTATGGTGTCGGGACGACCAGACTGGTGTATCACGCGCCAGCGGATGTGGGGAGTTCCCCTTACTGTTTTTGTGAATACTCACACAGGAGAGGTTTTGCGGGACAAAAAGGTTCATGCACGCATTGTGAAAGAGGTAGCCCAAAAGGGTTGTGGTGTTTGGTTTTCAGGTGATGCACGTCGTTTTCTGGGAACGGACTATGACCACGCAGATTATGAGCCTGTCTATGATATTTTGGATGTGTGGTTTGAATCGGGTTCAAGTCATGCCTATGTTTTACAGGCACGCAAGGACCTTGCGTGGCCTGCAGACCTCTATGTTGAGGGTTCTGATCAGCATCGTGGATGGTTTCAATCTTCGCTCCTTATTGGTGTGGCAACCAAAGGTCAAGCTCCCTATCGGTCTGTGCTGACCCATGGATTTATTTTGGATGAAAAGCATCAAAAAATGTCTAAGTCTGATAAAAATGCCCTGTCTCCCCTTGGTATAGCAGATGAAATGGGTATTGAGATGGTGCGGTTATGGGTTGTTGGGAGTGACGTTTCCGATGATGTGACTTTTGGTCGTGAGATTTTGAACCATCAAAAAGATATCTATCGACGCTTCCGGAATACAATTCGATATCTGCTGGGTGCCTTGCATGCGTATTCACCCGAAGATAGTGTGGCGTACGATGATCTTCCCGATTTAGAAAAGTGGGTCCTGCATAGGGTGTGGACACTTAATGAAGAAGCCAAAAAAGGGTTTGAGACTTTTGATTTTCTGAATCTTTATGCTGCGATACATAACTTTTGTACAACGGACTTATCGTCGTTTTACTTTGATGTGCGCAAAGATAGTTTGTACTGCGATAAGCAATCATCGCCCAAGCGTCGTGCGTGTCGCTATGTAATGCATCACGTGCTTGATAATCTTTTGCGGTGGCTTGCTCCTGTTCTTGTGTCCACAACTCAAGAAGCGTGGGGGCACCTGTACCCAGGGGCACCCAGTATCCATCTGGAGGAATTGCATGCTCTTTGTGAGGGTTGGCAGAATCCTCGTCTGGATAAACGCATCGCGACCATTCGTGAGATTCGCCGTGTGATGACGGGTGCCCTTGAAAAGGCACGCGGTGAGGGAACCATTGGCTCTAGTTTACAAGCCCATGTGGATCTTTACGTACCAAAGGGGAGTGTGTCGTTGAAGGAGAACCTCTGGGCGGAGTTAGCCATTGTTTCTTCTGTTGGTTTAATGCAGGGAACTATTCCTCCGGAAGCTTTTTCTTTGGGGGAATTTAGCGATATTGGGGTTGTTGTCCATAGTGCGCGGGGTGGAAAGTGTGAGCGGTGTTGGCGGGTGCTCGATGAGGTCGTTATTGTTTCAGATCTTGGGCCTGTTTGTGAGCGATGTCGAGATGTTTTAAAGGACATTGATGAATGAGCATACCAATGCGTATTGCGATGATTGTAACCCTTTTTATTGGCTTCGGGATCGATCAATATACGAAATATGTGGTACAGAAGATGGAAATTGCTACTCTCCAGATAACACCTTTTTTCGCGATTAAGGGAGTCGTTAATGCGGGGGTGAGTTTTGGAATGTTTGCTGATTTTTCACCCCTGACTCTCGTGGTATTGACGTCCTGCATTGTGGTGGTTTTTGCTTTTATTTTTTGGCGAGAAACGCGCTCTCTATCGGCCTGGTCATACGTCTGTGTTTTGAGTGGCGCGCTTTCAAACATAGCGGATCGCGTCCGAATGGGAGGAGTTTTTGATTTTTTTGATTTCCATTTAGGGGGATACCACTTTCCGACGTTTAATGTAGCGGATGCACTGATTACGCTTGGAGCCGTTGGCCTCCTTATAGATAGCTTGCGTTTTTGTCCAAAATCTCGTAAAAGGTGAAGAGTTAAATACGATTATTTCATGAAAAACTTGCCTCTATCTTCGTCAATTTTTTATACCCTTGTGGCTCTTTGTGTCTTGGGTGGGTGTGACAGCACGAAAAAAGCCCTTGGCCTCCAAAAAGTCATTCCGGACGAACATACGCTTATGGAGCGCCCACCACTAACAACACCCAAAGATTTGTACACGCTGTACCCTCCTAAAACGGGAGACCCGGAAGCTTCTTATCGTACGTTGCGCGCAGATGGAGGTGAGAAAAAGCGTTCTCTTCCATCAACACTTTCTGTGTCTGAAAAAAATCTCCTAAATCAGGCAGATGCTTCCGCAAGAGACCCAGACGTTCGCAAGAAACTTGGGGACTCTGTTAAGTAACACGTACGGTTGTGAGTGTATTATGATGTTGTTGGGCCATTTGCATAAAGTAGTACCCTTTTTTTGGATTATTCTATGTTCCTTTTCGGTTAATGCCAAGCTGGTCGAAGGTCAGAGTTTTACCCTCCCTAATGGTTTGCAAGTTGTAGTAATTCCCAATCACAAGGCACCTGTTGTTAGCTGCGCTCTTTGGGTAAAAGCGGGCACAAAAGATGACCCCCCAGGAAGGTCTGGAATCGCCCACTTTCTTGAGCACCTTATGCTTAAAGGGGCGAGTCTCACGATGGCCGAAGATACCGTGATGAAAGAAATGGACGTTCTTGGTGCTGAACACAATGCTGCTACAGGTTTTGATCTTACAGTTTATTATCAACGCTTGCCCCGCCACCATTTGCCGCGAGCAATGTCCTTAATTGCTCCGCGCCTTCAAGGGTTGCGCCTGACTCTTCCTATCGTGACCTCAGAGCGCAAGGTAATTCTTGAAGAACGGAGCATGCGCACGGATAATATCCCTGAGAAGCAGCTGTTGGAAGGAATTTTTGCCTCTCTCTATTGGAACCATCCCTATGGTCGTCCTACAATTGGCTGGCGCCATGAGATGGAGTCTCTTTCGTTAGAGGATGCTCAGGCTTTTTATACTCAGTTTTATACACCGCAACGTATGATACTCGTTCTTGCTGGTGACATTACGCTTAAGGATGCACGAAATCTGGTGGATCAGTACTATGCTTCCCTTGTGCCCCAAGAAGACATTTCCTTGGCTCCTCTTGTTGAACCCCCTCATCATGGACTGAAAACACACCTTGTGAATTGCCATGCGCGCATCAAAAAGCGTTCTTGTTATTATGCATTTTTGTTAGATATGGGTAAACATGAGACAATCTCTTTTAAAGATGCTGTTGGTCTTGAGTTGCTAGACTATCTTCTTTCACACGATACGCTTGGATATGCTTATGAGTATTTTGTCCGTGAGAAAGAAATAGCCACCCATGTCAGTATTGCAATGATGTCTCCGACTAAACTTCAGCCCGCTGTGTTGTGTAGTGTTTCTCCCAAAGAAAAGATTACTCGTGAGGCAATAGCCCATGCTTGGGATATGTTTTTTGAAGAACTTCCCTCTAAAATAAAGGCAGAAAACATTGAAGAAGCAAAGAGGCGCTTGTTGCGCGCCCAGCGCTTAAAGAGTGACAGTGCTTTTTATGGTGCGGAGGAACTGGGATCTGCCATGGTTTTGGGGTATAGCTTTGAAGAAGCTAATGCATGGCCTGAAGTATTGCAAGCGCTGACTATAGAAGATATTCAAGCCCTGGCTCAAACGTTTGTGCGGTCACGTCATGCCGTTGTGACGGCCGAAGCCCTTCCTTGTGAGGAAGGGCCGAGTATTTCTCGTGAACCCAGACAAAACAAACCCTTGCCTGCATTTGTGCCAGTGGGGACTCTTGTGAAAGGCCTTACGCAATGATTCAAAACCTTGTGCTATTTATTTTTATCCTCCTTTTCGGTGGGTGTTCTGATGATAAACCCCTTGAGAAACAAGGATCGTCATTTGCATCGACACAGGATAGCGAAGATAATAAGGCCCATACTAAAAGCACCATTAACCTTAATGTAAAAAAGCATGTTTCTCCAAAGGGAATAGTTTTTTGGCATGTGAATGATCCTAAGGCACCTGTTGTTTCTGTGGTGCTTTCCTTTAAACAAGGGGGTGTGGCCTATGACCCTGCCTCACACGTAGGGGTAGGTGATATTCTTGCGCGTATGCTGCTGAAGGGTTCGCACAAACGTAACGAAAAACAGTTACGGGAATTTCTTGATGATCGGGGGGCATCAATTGCTTTTGCAGCGGGTTTGGATACCTACGAAATGTTTGTAACGGCTCTTGCGGAGGATTTTCCTGATCTTGTTCTTGTGGCAGAGGATTTATTGAAAAATCCACGATTGGGTGCGGATGACTTGGCAATCATCAAGGAACGTGAACTTGCCCAAATTGCTATGAAAAGAGCTTCCTCCCAGTATCAATTGGGTAAATTAATCCGGAAGACACTGTATGCTGACCATCCTTATGGACGTCTTGTTTTTGATACACCAGAGGATATTCATCGCATTACGTCTCAGGATTTGGTCGAAAAACTGCACAGCCTATCCCAAACAAACGTGGTCGCAACTATTGTGGGGAATCTTTCTGCTGAGAAAGCAGGAGAGTATCTCGATCGCATGGTTCCTTTTGCACACAAGCGAAGCAGTGTGAGTGCTTGTGATGCTTGGGTGATCCCTGAGGCAGTAGGAAGCGATCCTTATATTATACCAGAAGAAGTTCCTCAATGTACGGTGGTAGGTGTGATGCCTGGCATTCCCTTGAAACACAAAGATGCTCTTGGGCTTCAAATTCTTATGGGAATTTTAGAAAAACGCCTGTGGAAAGAGGTTCGCGAAAGACGGGGGTTGGCTTATGTTGTCAATGCTTACACGGTGCGCCAAGAAAAATCGGGCAATATACGGGTTCTTTTTAGTACAGCAAACCATCAGGTTTATGAAGCTTTGCAAGTGGTGAAGGATGTTCTGCATCAGGTTCATACCCAGGGCATTACGCCGGACGAGTTATTAGAAGGTGTTCGCAGAGCCCAAGATTCTCATGTAATGGGTTTTACGACCACATATGATACAGCAAGAGTTTTGCACGGCTATAGGTTGCAGGGAAAATCCAAATCATATGTGAATCATCGTCATGATAAACTTGAAACACTGGATCTTGGTACCCTGCAAGAGTTGTCAAAAAAATATATTCACCCCGACCGCATGCATGTGTTTATCCATGGTTCTCCTGGAACGAAGACCGGTGAATAAGAAACCACACAGCATGCACCGTTTTTCCCCAGCGAGCGTTGTGACAAACAACGACCCTGCGTATATTATTTGTGCCGAGGATTTGATCATGCTGAGCGCCAAGAGACTGGCCGCTTTTGATCCTTGTGTGCGTGAGGCAGCCTATACTTTAAAAGAAAAATATGGCCGCTTTATCATATTTGGTGTTGGCGGATCAAGTCTTGGTGGTCAAGTGATTCAAGCATGCAGTGCTCAAGAGACAATCCAATTTATTGAAAACATCGATCCTGATCAAATGATGGGCTTTTTGCGTGATTTTGATCCGCGATCCATGGGTGTTGTGGTAATATCCAAATCAGGCTATACGCCCGAAACAATCGCTCAACTTTTGAGTATCGTTCCTCTTTATTATGAAAGGGGATACCCCGAAGGTGTTGCAGATATCGTCGTTTTATCTACAGACGTGGATACACCGCTTCGCCGGTTTTCCCATAAACACGGGTGCCACTTTATTCCCCACGATCCTGAGATTGGGGGGAGATTTAGCCTTTTCTCATCAACGGGGGCCATTGTTGCTGCATTATTAGATTTTGACATGGCGCAATTTCGTGCCGGTGCCCAAGAGGTCCTTGTAAACGTTCATGACCTTCCAGGGGCCCATCATTTTTTGCAAGCCGCGCAAGCCACGATTAGCAACCATGTGTGTATGTATTATGGAGATCGCCTCCGGAGTTTGGCTTATTGGTATCGGCAGCTGTGGTCAGAAAGTCTCGGTAAAGATGGTAAGGGAACCGAGCTAAGTATATCGCGTGGGATCGTTGATCAACACAGTCAAATACAGCTTTATTTAGATGGGCCACGTGTCAACTACTTTACATTTTTTTGTTCTGAAGAGCAAAAACAGGATCTTCCAGTTATGATGTCGGATGACCCGGAGTTGGCTTTTTTGTCGCAAAAAACTCTTGCTGAATTGTTTCATGCGGAGAAAGAGGCTACTATTCAAGAACTTGAAAAAAAAGGATTTCCTATACGTGTCGTGACACTGGAGGATACCCCTTTTATGTGGGGGCGTCTGTGTGGATTACTTATGGCGGAGGTAGTCTTGATAGCCAAAAACTTAGGGGTGAATCCCTATAACCAACCTGCTGTTGAGGGTGCTAAGATTCGTACGCGGAATATTCTGGAAGCACGCTAATGTCTATAATTCGTCGTTTACCCACAAATCTCGTCAACCAAATTGCCGCAGGTGAGGTTGTTGAACGCCCTGCTTCTGCAATTAAAGAATTGATTGAAAACAGTCTTGATGCAGGGGCAACAGCTATTGAAATAATGATTCGCCAGGGTGGACAAGCCTTTATTCAAGTGAAAGATAATGGTGCAGGGATTCCTCACGATCAGCTAGGGCTTGCTTTGGAACGCCATGCAACGTCAAAACTTGAGAACGCCGATTTATTTGCTGTTAATAGCTTTGGTTTTCGCGGAGAGGCACTTGCATCTATGGGGGCGGTGAGTCGTCTTCAGCTATCTTCACGCACAGCCAATAGTGATTCCGGGTATACAACCACGTGTGATGGCGGAGCAATGACAGAAGTTACACCTATGGTGATGCCGGTAGGAACGGTCGTTACTATGCGGGACTTGTTTTTTGCTGTTCCGGCACGCCTAAAATTTCTCCGTACACCAGTTACAGAAACCCAACATATTGTTGATGGGGTGAAGAAGTATGCTCTGTGTAACCCGGGAGTGTCCTTTACGTTTATCGATGATAAACGCACAGTGTGTCGGTATTTAGCCTCTGATCTTTCAGATCCCGAAGAAGCTTCTATTGGCCGTATGTTTGATGTTCTAGGAAGTGAGTTCCAGGAGAATGCCGTTTCGGTCTTGCACGAAAGTCCGGGTTATAAACTGACAGGTGTTGTTGGTCTACCGACTTTTAATCGTGCAAATGGAAACCTGCAGTATCTCTTTGTCAACAAAAGACCTGTAAAAGATAAAATGCTTCCATCCGTTTTGCGCGTGGCGTATCAAGACTATCTTGCGCGAAATCGCTTTCCTGTTGCTGTTTTATTTATGTGTGCCCCAGCAGAAGATGTCGACGTGAATGTGCACCCAGCTAAAACGGAAGTGCGGTTTCGTGATAGTAACTTGGTGCGAAAGATATTATTTAAGGGCGTTCAGGGCGCTTTGGATCAAGGGGCCCATAGGGCATCAACGGTTGTTGCGGATCAAGCGTTAAGGGCTTTTTCAGCTGTGGATGAAAACCCAACATCAACCACCATGATGCAATCTTCTTTTTTGCCCCAGTCCCGAACTTTCACGAATGTGCGCTCATCGTCTGGAGCATACACGTTTGCGGCATCTCCTGTTTCTTCAGAAACACTTCGAGATGCGCAAACATTTATCTATCGCCCGCTTGAAGGTTCCCCATCCAGCCGAGAGTCTCAAAACACGCCTGAAGCAGCCAGCCAGTCGGAAGTTTCGTATCTTGGGAAACCAATTGCGCAAATATTTGATACATATGTGATCAGTGCAACCCCTGATCATTTGATTATGGTAGATCAGCATGCTGCTCATGAAAGGCTTGTCTATGAGCGCATGAAAATGCGTCATCAGAAAGAAGGGTTGCAACGTCAGCTCTTGCTTTTACCCATTCTTGTACAGCTCGATGAACGGGCATGTGGTCATATTCAAGCTCTTCAAAAAGACCTTGAAAGTTTTGGGCTTATTTTTCGGGTTGAAGATGCGACGCACGTGCGTGTGCTAGAGATCCCTAGTATTTTGCGTGATGCATCGATAGAGCAACTAATTAAAGATATTTGTGATGAGATTGATGCTCATGGATCTCCTTTAGCACTGAAAGAAAAAATCGAAGATTTATGCAGTACCTTTGCCTGCCACGGGAGTATCCGGGCCGGAAGGCGGTTATCTTTACAAGAAATGGAAGCTCTCTTGCGCCAAATGGAAGAAGTTCCTTACTCTGGGCAGTGTAACCATGGGCGCCCCACCTATGTAAAACTCCACAAGTATGATATAGAAAAATTATTTGGAAGGCGTTAGGAGGTTCTCCTGTGAGTTTATTAGAGCGGTTTGTGGCGTATGGCCCTGAAGTGGCGTATGCCATTCTTTTTCTGGGTTCCTTGGTTGAGGGGGAAAGCTTTGTTCTGACCGCGGGGTATCTAGCCTATAAAAAGTACCTGAGTTTTCCTGTTATTGTTTTGATTGCTTTCTTGGGGTCTCTTATTGCGGACCAAATACTCTTTTTTGTGGGACGTAAGTACGGGCCAGGCTTATTTTTGCGTTGGCCTCACTTGAAACCAGCGGGAGATCGGGCGTTTAAAATGTTGCACCGCTATAAAACCTCGTTTATTTTCTTTTTTCGTTTTGTCTATGGTATCCGCACGGTAAGCCCGTTGATGATTGGTGCTAGTGGTATATCTATTATGCGCTTTAGTCTAATTAATCTTATAGCAGCATTGATTTGGTCGGTTCTGAGTTGTGGTGCTGGCTATGCAATTGGGTATTATTTTTCTGGGGAAATTGAAGCAGGGCTGGCATTGGCTCAAAAGTGGTTCACATATATTATTGGCCTAGGCTTGTTGGTTGGGTTTAGCGGTTTGTTTGTATGGCACTGGCGGACACACAAGGACTAAAGAATCAAAGCCTAAGGTCTGCTTGGGTTGATAGGGAGGAGCCTTTATCTTGATGGAGTGATCAAGGGAGTGTAATTTACGACCTGACAATGTCCCTGTTCTTTATAAAATTAGAAAAATCCTTGCTGTTAGTAAGGTTCTCGTTATTGCACGTGATGTTCTTGCAAGATCCGCTGAAAGCGCAATTCAATTTTTGTGAGGCGTTTTTGTAACTTGTGTAAGGATTTTTCAAGCTTTTTAGTATCCATACTTACCCGAAGCGTCGCAAGGTGCGCGAGGGCTTTTTCAGACTTGAGAAGGAGTTTCCCGTAGGTACGTGGAATTTTTGTGTGGGTTTCCGTCGTGCCTATAGTTTTGCACAGTGTTGTGTATCCATCATATACTTTTGTGTGGATCTTGCGACACTCAGTTTTTAATGCCCCAAGAAGCGTTACGTATCTTTCTGCAAAGGTATCCAGTGTCATTTGTGTTTTTGCTGTGATGCGTGCCCGTGGGGTTTTTTCCAGTTCCCATGCTAAACCCACGCACCTTAAGCCATTAATAATCCACTTGTTAATATCCACATGATACCATTTGTGACCATTGCGATAGTCTCGTGGAAAGGCGTGATGAAAATTATGCCAATTCTCTCCTAACAGCAGAAAAACTCCCCACCATAAGTCACGAGCAGTTCCTGGGGTATACGGCCGTCGTCCGAAGAAATGACACAATGAATTGACGGTAAACGTAGCGTGTTGCTGCAGAACACGGCCCAGTCCCATAAATACAACCCCCGTAAAGGCTCCAGTCCAGGTTTGCTCGATGAATAATCCTACAAGACTAGGGACTATTACATTCATGAACACAGCCAAAGACCAATAGTGTTTCATCTGCCACATCACAGGCTTGTTGCGACCGAGTTTCACCAAGGCAATGCGTTCAATTTTTTTGGGTGTTGGTTCGTAGAGCATCCATCCTACGTGCGACCAAACGAATCCAGCCAAGCGGGATTTATATTTTAAGGGCGAGTGAGGGTCATTCGGCGTATCTGTGAAGGCGTGATGTTTGTAATGATCAGAAGCCCAGGCGAGAATAGGACCCTGTAGGGAGCCCGCAGCGACCCACGCCAGAACCCATTCAACGGCAGCATGCGCCTTAAACGACTGATGTGCCCAGAGGCGGTGCAGTCCCACGCACACAGCAATTTGATAACCATAAAAGGCAAGGACTGTGTACCCAATGTAACCCAAGTGAAAGCCTAGCCACTGCGTGTGGACAACCAGTAAGCCCAACAAAACAACAGGCAGTGTTACAATGACGTGAAAAGCAGAAACATTTAGTATCCGATGCATAGAGTATTCCTGACCTTTTTCTCCTTATAGCATTTTTTTCAATTGGAGCAAACATATCCACTGATTCACTAACCGAATCATGAGAAGAATCTTGACCAAAAGAGATAAAGAACGCTATAACAAGGCAAAGGCCGGGTGGCAGAATGGTTATGCAGAGGACTGCAAATCCTTGTATGTCGGTTCGATTCCGGTCCCGGCCTCCATATCGAAAAAGAGGTGGAATTTCACATTTTTGCGTGTTATACCTCTTTGCGTATTGTTGTTCCTCGGTAGCTCAGTGGTAGAGCAAACGACTGTTAATCGTTTGGTCGCTGGTTCGAATCCGGCCCGGGGAGCCATTTTTTTATCACTATACTTTTATAGAAATAATCTTTTCCCTGTTGGCGCACAGGGACCACACTATATTCAAAAAACACAGCGGAATTTCTATCCACCTCTATTGTTCGCCAGAATCCGTCAAATTAAGAACTCTAAACGGTTCATCAGTATGCACGTAGAGTGTTTTGAAGAAAGGGCTTGCGGAGGTATTGATTTTTTAGCGATTGGAAACGGGAAAAAATGTGGATGGGCCTACATATACCGCCCTTACAAAGATGTGGTGCGCCCGAGAAGATTCGAACTCCTAACCTCCTGATCCGTAGTCAGGTGCTCTATCCAATTGAGCTACGGGCGCATACAATCAACCAGAGGCAAAACTAGCTAAAATACGAATTCTTGGCAAGTCATAAAATCACAGTTTCTCATAAATATGATCGGCTGTGGGTGTGTCCTGGGCAACCCCGTCCCTACGTTCGTCGAGATACGTCTGTTCACCGGAGTGAATATTGGGTACAATCTCCTCTAATTTGACAGAATGTTTTCCGGTACATGCGCCTTTCACGATCTTTGGGATTTGTTTTTACAGCACTGATCTTTCTTGGGGTTCTGGGATTTATCATACTTGGTGGCGTGTTTTATTTTTTTGGATCAGGACTTCAGGACTATAAACAGCTTAAAGATTATGAACCCCCTGTAACGACACGATTTTATGCCAATGATGGTCGTATGTTTGCTGAGTATGCCCATGAAAAAAGACTGTTTGTTCCCCTGAAGGGAATTCCTCTGCGGGTACGGCAGGCTTTTATGGCGGCGGAAGACAAAAGTTTTTACACGCATGGAGGATTAAACTTTGTCAGTATTATCCGGGCGGGATTTAAAAACTTTTTGTCGCGCAACAGTGGTAAACGCCCAATTGGCGCTTCAACAATTACACAACAAGTCGCGCGCAATTTCTTGCTTAACTCAATTTCACGAGAGATTTCCCTAAGTCGCAAAATTAAGGAAGCTATTTTAACGTTCCGCATCGAATCTGCTTATACAAAAGATCACATTTTTGAGCTCTACCTTAACGAAATATCTCTGGGTAATAACTCCTTTGGGGTAGCCTCTGCTGCTTTAAACTACTTTAACAAGAGCCTTGAAGATCTTACAGTTGCTGAAATGGCCTTGCTGGCAGCTTTGCCCAAGGGGCCTAGTTATTATAACCCTCGTCGACGTAAAAAGAGGGCGCTTGATCGACGGAATTGGGTGATTAGCCAGATGCTCAAAGCCAAGTATATTACTCATGAGGAGGCTCTTCAGGCGACACATGAGCCCCTAAAGCTCCGAGATCGTAACACATCAAACCTTGTTTCTGCAGGATACTTTGCGGATGAGGTGCGCCGAGAAATGATAACCCTTTTTGGTGAAACAGCTTTGTATAAAGGGGGGCTTGCTATTCGTACAACGCTTAATCCTGAATGGCAAAAGACAGCTGATAGTGTTTTGCAAGAAGGGTTGATCGCCTACGATCGCCAGAAGGGTTGGCGCGGCCCTCTGGCAAATGTTTCTCAGCACCACGCGGCTATAAAAGATGCAGGGTGGCTAGGTGTTTTCTCTACAAAAGGATTTCCCCGACGCAAAGGTGTACCAGCGTCGTGGAAGGTGGGTCTTGTGTTGGAGGTTTCACAAGATAAGGCTATTGTTGGCTTTGATGATGGATCGGTGGGCAAGATCCCTCTTGCGCATGTGAAATGGGCGCGAAAATATATTACGGTGAATTCGCAAGGCCCCCCTGTGACACATATTTCCCAGGTTTTGAAAAAGTCAGATGTTGTGTATGTCAAACCTCATGAGGGGAAACGTAAAAATCATAAGGGAACGTTTGAGCTTTGCCAGGTGCCTAAAGTTTCGGGGGGGCTTGTAGTTTTGGATCCTCATACAGGGCGTGTCTTTGCCATCAGTGGGGGGTTTAGCTTTGAAAATAGCCAGTTCAATCGTGTCACACAAGCCAAGCGCCAGCCTGGTTCTGCGTTGAAGCCGTTTATTTATTTAAAAGCGCTTGAAAATGGTTTACTTCCGACGACGATTGTTGATGACTCTCCTCTTGCGATTGATTTGGGTCCTGACCAAGGTGTGTACACACCTCACAATTACACGGGGAAATTTTATGGCCCTGTAACGTTGCGGTGGGCTCTTGAAAAATCCTTGAATATTCCGCCTGTGCGCTTGGTATATGAAAGTGTAACGCTTGGTGGGTTTGCGGAGATAACGGAGCGGTTTGGTATTTATGAGCGTATGCCCCTGCACTACTCCACCACCCTTGGCGCCGAAGTTGTAACCCTTTTGAAACTTACAACAGCCTATGCAATGCTCGTAAATGGGGGGTATCGTATTCAACCAACACTGATCATTCGCGCCCAAGATCGCAGAGGGTTTAATGTGTTGAATGATATGCAGCACACGGTGGACTCTGATATTACAGCGATTGATTGGGCCCATCAAGAACCACCAATATTGGGAGATAAGAGAACACTTATTACTAACCCAATTAATGCGTACCAAATTTTATCCATTCTCGAGGGATCGGTGATGCGCGGAACAAGTCGCAACGCAAAAGTCCCGGGACTGACTATGGGAGGAAAAACAGGAACAAGTAACGATTTTCATGACGCATGGTTTGTTGGGTTTACACCAGATGTGGTTGTGGGTGTGTATGTTGGCTATGATGGCCCCACCAGTCTTGGGAATCATCAAAGTGGCGCACGTGTCGCTGCTCCTATCGTTAAGGAGTTTATGATGCGTACCAAAAATGAACTGCATGCTGTTCCTTTTCGTATCCCTAAGGGAGCGCAATTTGTTCGTGTAGATTACCGAACCGGCAAGCGTACACAGCAAAAGGGACCTGATGTCATTTCTGAAGTTTTTGATCCTAAAACCCCCTTGTGTGATGATGAGGAGGTTATCCCCGAAGAGGCCATCGAATCAGAAAGCCCTGACCATACCAGTTTTGGGACCGGAGGGCTGTACTAGTGTCACGTGTTTATGTGCTGGGGAATCGCCTGTACACAGGATCATTCTCATTCCCCGTCATGTGTGGATCAAATGGGTATACGGTTGATAAGAATGAGGGAGACTTTTGCACCCCTCAGGGGATTTTTTCCTTTCAAAAGCTCTATTATCGTGCTGATAGAGTTGCGGAACCTCTTACGCAATTACCTCATATTTCTATTACCCCGGATATGGGTTGGTGTGATGACCCCTTATCTTTGGCATACAATCGTCTCGTACAGCTACCCACATCGTGCCGTCATGAGAAACTGTGGAGGGAGGATAATCTTTATGATATTTTGCTTGTAATTTCTCATAATACGGGTCCTTCTGTTGTAGGCAAGGGAAGTGCGATTTTTTTTCACATATGGCGGAGCGCTGGCAGTCCAACACAGGGGTGTATTGCGATGTCTCGGGAAAATATGTTGCGCTTATGTCGCGAGTTGTCTCCAGGAGATGATGTTATTTTGCAGCCGTTTCCGTAATGTTTGAGGGGATGCCTTGTTCCAAGATTTTTTCTGCAACTTCTTGAGAGTTTTTGTGTGTGCCCAACGTTCGAATATCTATATTATGAGAGTGTGACTCATAAGTATGAAGGGCGAAATCAAGTTTCTCGTCATTTTTGTAAACATCTGAGGTAAACTTTTCCATCCCTTTGTCATCAAACCAAATCGTATGATACACAACATAAACGGGCACGGGTTGGGGAAGCGTGACATCTTGTAAAAGGTCCGTGTCAATAAGCTTTGCGATTACAGAGGGGGACCACCGATCAGGAGTATTCAAAACTAAGTAGGCAAGTTTTTCGGGGTTTTGTACCCGGATACACCCTGCTGAGAAGGTTCGGGTGTTTTTTGCGAAAAGACTCTTGTGCTGTGTATCATGGATGTGAATGTGCCTTTTGTTGTGCAGTGAAAAGCGAATCTGACCCAAGGCATTTTTGCGCCCGGGGGGTTGGCGTATGATGAAGGGAAACGTTGCAAGGTTAATATCAGCCATATCAAGGCTATCACGATCGACTATAACTCGTGTTTTGATATCTAGAAGAAGATACCCGTTGTTTTTTAGATAGTCTGGATCTTTCTGAATAAGGGGAATAAATTTTTTACGAACAATCCTGCGCGGAATTGTCCACGAAGGGTTGAACCGTACAGCATACATCGTCGTGTGCATTTGTGGAGTAGGTGATGTTGCTTCACCCACACAAGTTTTAAACTTCCCCATGAGGATATTGTCGCGATAAAACTCAAGCTCATAGGATGGGATGTTAACCCATACCCGTGTCTCGGGTAGTGTGTCAGGGATCCAACGGGCGCGCTCCATGTTTAAGACAACTTGGCGAATGCGTTGATCAAGCGAAACGTTGAGAGCTTTTTGGGTTTCGGCGCTTACCACTCCTGTAACAGGCAGGTGGTTTCTGATCTGAAACGTGCGTAAAGCACTTTCAACAGCAAAATCATATGTTTGTGTGGATGCTTCTGGTTCGAGATATCCTTGTTTTATCAGAACACTGCATAGATCTTTGACAGCATTTCCTGAATCCCCAAGTTTCAATACCTGGCTTGATTGAAAAGGGGGCCAAGCCTCACCGTTTTCTTTTTGTTCCTGTAATTTCTGAAGTAGTCTCTTTAACAGTGCGTAATGAGAATTTCGGGGACCAAAGCGTTTTATCCATTCGCCGGTTTCATCCCGCTCGTTCATGGTTAGGGTAACATCCGCTGGGCTTTTGTGGATTGTTTTTTCTGTTGTAATCGGCATCATAAGTGTGTGAGGAATGCGTCCTCCTGTAACATCGATCATGTAGCGAAAAACACAGGTACAAAAATAAATCTCTCTAAGTGCCTCATCTTTTTCTCCTTTTACGGGAGGGAGGCTCTTTTGTGGTTTTCCTTTTTTTTGCCTCTTTTTTTGGGGAAATAACCCTAGGGCTTGTGCGTAATTAAGGGGGTTTAGCCCCTCGGACTCTGCGTTTTTTAATGCCTCAAGCGCATAACTTCCACGCAGTGATAGTCGTCCCTCAACAAACCAAAAGGGTTCAAAGTTGCGCTGTTCATAGAATTTTACCACCTCTCCTAGCACTCTGTCTGTGAGGTTCGATTTATGAATGCGTGCAAGGGTTTTTTGAATGTTGCTTTTCCGATCACTTTTACGCTGTAAAAGGAAGTTATAAAAATCAGAAAGTGTAGAGATTTGTGCCCCATGACAAGGAATGGTGCTCGCTATAAGGATGAATAGGGTAAAAATATTTTTAGGCATCATACATGTCAGGCTGGATGAGTGTGGGCTCATGAACTGTAAATAGGTGACCATGCATTGTTAGGTTGCTGGCGCTGAGGACTAGTTGGTGCGTGCAGAGCGTCTGATTGTTTAGGATAAGCGGGCAGCGTAGGTTCCCCATAATTCTTGCACCAGAACTTGTCCTTTGTATACAAAGAGGAATAAAAATTGTCACGTCTGTTTCTGCCTTGGGATATAGCTGGTTAATGAAATGACGGATATCTTCCCCATAGTAGTGAAAATTTGTCTCAAGGATATCAAGTGTAAATAAGGTATCTTCGGAGTGAAGCGTAAAAATAGGGATGTTGTGTTTGCAAAAATGTCGATTCGCAGAAATTCCCCCCGCACGTATTGTCTCAAAACCAAACAATCCTAAGGGAAGGGCCACAGTCAGGGGTTTGGTTTCCTGGTATGAGTGTGTCAATCGATTATGCGATAAATTTATATTCCAGAATAGATGAAGAAAGTTACGAACTGGTTAGCGCCGATAAAGAGGCCTTGTTATTGTGCGCCTAATATAAGAACAAACAGCTAAGGTTCTAAAATTTTTATTAAAATCCATTAAATATGTCTTGATAACTTCATGACTATTCTGTTATTAATTCATCAATAGAAAGCTTGAGGCCTCAAAAATAATATTTATTTGACAGCAGGTTTTATTGTGATATGAAGATTTATTACTCAAAGGGTGGAATCAAAATGCAAGATATTAATGAAGAAAAGTTTGAGCGTTGCAATACTTCAGAGTTACTTAATTTAACAGCTGAGATTGTAGCGGCTCACACATCGAACACAGAAGTGGAGTCAAGTGCATTACCTGATATTATTCAGAGTGTGTACCGGACGCTGCTAGGTATTAACAACGGTGCGCCCAAAGCACGCACAGATCTTCAGCCTGCTGTTCCTGTCGAAGAGTCAATCTCTGAAGATTATATTGTCTGTCTTGAGGATGGCCGAAAGTTGAAGATGCTCAAACGTCATTTGCGTTCAGCATACAACATGACACCTGAACAGTATCGTGATCGGTGGGGCCTGCCGAGTGATTATCCTATGGTTGCGCCAAATTATGCGCGCCGGCGTAGTTCTTTGGCCATGCAAATTGGACTTGGAAAGCACAATAAGAAAGCAGCATAGTTGCTGTGTCATTGTTGTGATTAAGGGACCACTGCTTTTGATCAAGCAGTGGCTTTTTTATGTTTACTCTCTTTCTCCTGCTGTAATTCCCTTTCTGTTTGTTTGACGCAAGAGTGGAGTGTGTTAGAAATACACAGTTTATAAGTAATGAGTGTGAAAAATGCCGAAAGGCCTCTATATTAAGACATTCGGATGTCAGATGAATATCTATGATTCGCAAAAAATGGCAGATATTCTGCTGCCCCTGGGGTACGAAATCGTGGAAGATGTGATTTCTGCGGATGCAATTCTTATGAATACGTGCCATATCCGTGAGAAAGCAACAGAAAAAGTCTTCTCGGACTTGGGTCGCTATCGTGATATCAGCGCACACAAAACAACCAAACCAGTTATGATTGTTGCTGGGTGCGTTGCGCAAGCGGAGGGTGAAGCCATTATGGCGCGCGAACCTTTTGTGGATATGGTTGTTGGTCCTCAAAACTACCATGATCTTCCGAAGCTTCTTGCGCAGGTTGCTCGTAATCGTGCGGGGTCAGGTGATGGCCCAGGTCGTGGTATCTTAGCGATTGATTTTCCTGAAGAATCTAAGTTTGACGCCCTTCCAGAATCAACCGCTGCAGTTGATAATCCCTCACAGTTTCTCACCATTCAGGAGGGCTGTGACAAGTTCTGTCATTTTTGTTGTGTACCCTACACGCGTGGAGCAGAGTATTCGCGTCCTGCGGAGGATATTCTGACCGAAGCGCGGGCGTTAGTGGACCGTGGTGCGCGGGAAATTACATTGTTGGGTCAAAATGTTAATGCTTACCACGGGATGGGAGTGAAAAGCGGTGAGTGGGGATTGGGAGATTTACTCTTTGCCTTAGCTGATCTCAAGGGTCTTTCCCGTATTCGTTACATGACATCACACCCGCGTGATGTTGATGATCGGTTGATAGAAGCGCATCGTGATATTGATACCCTTATGCCGTTTTTACATCTGCCGGTCCAATCCGGATCCGATCGCATGCTAAAGGCGATGAATCGTCGCCATACTGCGGCATTCTATCGTGAAATTATAGCAAAGCTTCGGGATGCACAGCCTAATTTGGCTTTTTCCTCGGATTTTATCGTTGGATATCCCGGAGAAACGGATGAAGACTTTGCGGATACACTGGCGCTCGTGAAGGCTGTAAATTTTGCACAGGCCTTTTCTTTTGTGTACAGTCCTCGTCCTGGAACACCTGCAGCTGCCTATGAGGATCAACTGCCTGCATCTGAGAAGCACCATCGACTTGAGATTTTGCAAACCGTTTTGCATGCACAGCAACTCGCCTTTAATCAATCGTTTGTTGGTAAAGAAATTCCTGTGCTTTTAGAAAAAACAGCGCGTCATGGGGGACAGGTAATCGGACGATCCGCTTATTGGCAGAATGTTCTTGTAGAGGCAAATCCCCGCTTGATTGGTCAGGTAATTCCTGTAAAAATTAAAGAGTGTACGCTGAAAAGCTTACTTGGTGATATTGTGGGTGTTGATGGCGATATTATGCGAGTGGCGTAGCATATTTAGGGAGTAAAGTAGACAGTTATGAGCGAAAAAAAACAATCCGACGTTCTTGAGTTGGTTTTTGAGACGAAGTATCTTGCGAGCCTTTTTGGTGACGATGATCAAAATTTGAAAGAAATTGCCAAGATCCTGGAGCTTAAGGTTTTATCAAAGGGCAACAAAGTTTTGTTATCTGGCGATCAAACAAAGATCCTTCAGGCACAGAGTGTTCTTGAGCAAACAGTGGCCACGCTCAAGGCCGGGCACGATGTAGGGTTGTCGGATGTGCGGGGCTTTCTGCGTACTTCGGGGGGGGTGGGTGAAAATAAGCCGCTACCGAATAACCAATCGAAGGGAATGGGAGACGGCATTCCTACGCGCAAGGGATTGGTGCGCCCAAGGACTCCTGGGCAAGCAGAATACCTCCAAGCCTTACGTGATTATGATTTGGTATTTGGTATGGGACCTGCGGGAACGGGAAAGACCTATTTAGCTGTTGCGATGGGGGTATCTCTCCTTCTGGAAAAGCGCATCGAGCGCCTTATTCTCTCACGACCAGCTGTGGAAGCAGGAGAGCAGCTAGGGTTCTTGCCCGGTGATCTGCGCGAAAAAATAGATCCTTATTTACGCCCCTTGTATGACGCTCTCCATGATATGATCCCGCGCGATCAAGTAGAAGCAAAGCTGAAAAACGGAGAGATCGAAATTGCCCCTCTTGCTTATATGCGGGGTCGTACCCTTGGAAATGCCTACGTTATTTTAGATGAAGCTCAAAATACGCTTTCCTCCCAAATGAAAATGATTCTGACTCGCTTGGGAGAGGGTGCGCGCATGGTGGTAACGGGAGACTTGAGTCAAGTTGACCTTCCTCGGGGGAAGCTTTCAGGGTTGCGGGAGGCGCATACCATCTTGAAGGATGTTCCTTCTATTAAGTTTTGCTCTATGACCACCGATGATGTTGTGCGTCATCCTCTGGTCGCTGCTATTGTTAATGCATATGACGCTCATGAGCCCCATAATCCTTACGAAGACAAAGACGGAGAAACACCCCCTGAGCGTTAATGTTACACAGGCCGTTGAGGATCGTCGCTGGGACAATCATCTGGACTCCTTTGACCTGGAGGCATGGTTTGCTGCAACGTTAACGCATGTACCGCAGGTGTTTCAAGAGACTGAGGTGAGCATTCTTTGGAGTAATGATGCGCATGTGCGCGCACTTAACCATCATTATCGTCAGAAAAATACACCAACAAATGTTCTCTCGTTTCCTGTCCCAAAAGCCCTCTTTACAGAGGGGGCTGCTGTCGTATATCTTGGGGATATAATTCTTAGCTTTGAAACGATTGATAGTGAGGCAATACGGGACAGGAAGCCTTTTGCTCATCACGTGATGCATCTGTGTGTGCATGGTTTTTTACATCTTTTGGGATTTGATCATGAAACAGATAATGACGCTTCTGCTATGGAAGCGGTTGAGATTCGTGCGCTTCAGCAATTCAATGTTTCTAATCCGTACATCTAAAAATTGCCCATAACTTTGGAATACGTCACCCCATGATAGATAAAATTAAAAAAATTAGTACGCAAATTCGCGGAATTATTGCCAAAAAAGGAGCAGAATCTTCTGCTCGCCAGACTATTGGGGAAATTATAGCTAGCCCTAATTCCGATAAAGATCCCTCGTTAGAGCCTGAAGAAATTATCCTCATGAAAAACATTCTGCGGTTGCGGGACCAAACGGCAGAAGACATCATGACGCCTCGGGTAGACATTAAGGGTATTGATGTAAATATCTCCTATGATGCTCTCGCAGAGCTTGTATCAAAAGCCAAATTTGCCCGCTTTCCGGTTTACAGCGAAAGTATGGATAACATCCTCGGTTGCCTTCATGTAAAGGATGTTGCGGGTGTAAAAAAAGAAGATTTTTCCTGTCGGGGCTTATTGTCCCAAGTGCTTTTCATTCCGACCTCTATGGGGCTTCTGGAGCTTCTTATTCGTATGAAAACAGCCCGTGTAACGATGGCATTCGTTGTTGATGAGTTTGGTGGAATCGACGGGCTAGTGACTAGTTGGGATATCATTCGGGAAATGCTGGGGGATATTGATGAAATTAACGCGAGTGAAGTTGTCCATGCGATATCACGCTTAAGCGACAATACGCTTATTGTTGATGGGCGTTTTGAGCTAGAAGATTTGCAAGAAGCTATTCATGGTGTTCTTACCAAAGAAGAAATTAGGGACTATGATACTGTGGGAGGGCTTGTTATGCATATGGCAGGACGAGTGCCCTCAGTGCATGAAATCTTTGATCATCCCTCAGGTACACAGTTTGAGGTTATGGATACGGATGGTCGTCGCGTGAAGCAGGTTCGTATTTATCCTTATAAAAAGTAAGATTATATGTCGCTTCGATGTTTTTGGGGGATGAGAGTCTTTTCCTGCTTGAGGGAGGGGGTGATACGGCGGCCGATGACCATGCGATGGGTAGTATTGGCCGGTTTTCTTGTTTCCCTTGGTTTTGCTCCTGTCCATGCATTTTCGGCGTATGTAGTGGGATTTGGCATTTTTATGGCGATCCTTCGGGAGAATGGACGTTCCTTGCGCGCGGCTGTTTCTATCATCACAATTTTTACATTTTTCTTTTTGCTTTCAAGTTTTTATTGGGTTGTTTTCTCACTAAGTGTGGATTGGAAAAAATATTGGCCCCTTGCTGCCCCCGTTCTTATAGGGGTACCGGTTTTATTTGGATGGATTTATGGGGGTGTTACCCTTCTATGGTGGCGGTATTGCCGGAATCTACAGGCAAGTGAAGTAATTCTGGGTATATTATGGTGGTGTGCTGAACTTTTTAAAGAGTATATTTTTATTGGTTTTCCTTGGAATATCCCCGCAGATGTATGGACATCCACCCCTAACGGCATTCTTTACCTTAGTGCGTATATTGGCGCGTCTGGGCTCAATTTATTGACCCTTGTTGGGGCTATGTGGCTGGGTAGATGCCTTCGTTACGGGTTGGCTGGATGGCATATTTGCGCTCTTGTTGTTGGCGCAATGATGTATCTGTGGGTCCCTTGCGCAAAACAGCCTGTTCGGAAAAATACAGTTGTTCTCGTGCAACCTTCAATTCACCAAAGCATCAAGGGGAGCCCGATGCATGTCCATGATCTCTTGACAGAGATGCGCTTGTATTCAAGCAATCCTACCCCAGACCCCCACGCAACAATTATATGGGCAGAAGGTGCCTTGCCTCTTGCTGTAAAAGTGTCGTATCCTTATGGGGGGTCGAACACAACAACTCCTGGTCTTGAAGCCTATTTTTCGAGCATTACTCAAGGAAAAAACACCCTCTTTGCCACAGGTATAACCTATCACGAAGAGAAATCTGTGCGGAAGATTTTTAATAGTATGATCCATGTAGATGCGCATGGGAAAATTGTGACTAAGGTATCAAAGGCGCGTCTTTTGCCGTTTGGAGAATATCTTCCTTTTCGGCGTTTTTTTCCACAATTGTTTGCGGATTTGGCGGTGGGGCCCTTGGATATGTCGCCGGATTTTAGCCCCTCTTTGTTGTATGCTGATGGTCTTACCTGGCACATACTGGTCTGTTTTGAGTCTTTGTTTTCTGACCTCGCTCGTCGTTATCTGGAAGCGGATGTTCTGGTTATTGTCACGAATGATGCATGGTTTGGGCACTCCCCAGGACCCTATCAACACCTGAGTGCTGCTATTTTACGCGCGGTTGAAACGGGTATTCCTGTTTTGCGCGTGGCTAATAACGGTATTTCAGCGGTTATCGATGGTGCGGGCCACCGTCATGCTCAACTTGGTATTAACGCTAAGGGCGCTATTCATGCGTATATTCCCCAGGCGATGCCTAAAACCTTTTTTTGGCGCTTTCCATGGGTGGGGGTTGTTCTTATGGTTTGTGCGCTCATTGTGGCTATAGGAATTGCGAATTCTAGAGATCGCAGGGTTTGACTTTTTGGGGCAACACGGTACATTCGTTGCAACAATGCCAAACTGTAAGGAATAGGCGCATGACACTCCTCCATCACATAACGCACGCATCTACGCAGGCTGTTGATCCTGAAATTGCCGCCCTGATTAGCAAGGAGTATGCTCGTCAGGAAAGCCAAATCGAAATGATTGCCTCTGAGAACTTCGCTTCACAGGCTGTAATGGCTGCCCAAGGCAGTGTTTTGACAAATAAATATGCTGAGGGTTACCCACATTTTCGCTATTATGGGGGATGTGAGCATGTTGATGCCATTGAAGATTTGGCTATTGAGCGTCTGAAAAAACTCTATCAATGTGGGTTTGCTAATGTTCAGCCACACTCCGGATCACAGGCCAACCAGGCGGTCTTTCATGCGCTTATGAATCCAGGAGACACCTTTCTTGGTATGCGCCTTGATATGGGGGGGCACCTGACGCATGGATCCCCTGTTAATTTATCGGGAAAAAATTATCGACCTGTTAGTTATGGTCTTGATCCACAAACAGGATTAATTGATATGGAGGCTGTGCGTTTACTCGCGCACGCCAAAAAACCTAAGGTCATTATCGCTGGGGCATCGGCCTACTCACGCACTATTGATTTTGCTGAATTTCGTGCGATTGCCGACGAGATTGGTGCCTATTTCATGGTTGATATGGCTCACATTTCAGGTCTTGTTGCTGCCCGTGTGGTTGAAAGCCCAGTGCCTTATGCACACGTGGTGACAAGCACAACGCATAAAACGCTCAGAGGCCCCCGGGGAGGAATCATCCTATGGAATGAAGAGCGTTTGACCAAAAAAATAAACAGTGCGGTTTTTCCTGGAATCCAAGGAGGACCCTTAATGCATGTTATTGCTGCTAAGGCGATTGCATTTAAAGAGGCTCTATCTGAGGAATTCCGACAGATGATGAAACGGGTTCTGGGTAATGCCAAGGTGTTGGCAGATGTTTTACATCAACGCGGAGTTGAAATCATTTCTGGTGGTACAGACAATCACATGGTTCTTGTAAGCTTGGCTGGTCGAGATGTTAGTGGGCATCAAATCCAGGAATTCCTTGAGGCTTCTGGGATTACGTGCAACAAAAATGGTATCCCGAATGATCCAAGGCCTCCTAAGCAAACATCTGGTATTCGCCTGGGGACACCGCCAGGAACAACGCGGGGATTTGGTATCTCTGAGTTTACCCAGATTGGTTCCTGGATTGCGGATGTTATTGAGGCGTCCCAAAAAGATGATCTGCCATCGGTGCAGGCCCGCGTACGCAAAGAGGTGGCTGATCTATGTCAGAAATTCCCTCTCTATCCTGAAAAATCCGCAGACAAACCTGCGAAATTAGGATAAAAGATACAATTAATTTCTTAAATCCAAATACAGCGAAGGATCATAATTATGAAAGCACCACTTTTACCTAAAGCAACTGCAAAGTGGCTGATTGAAAATACGGCCCTTTCTTTTTCACAGATTGCAGATTATTGCCAATTGCATACTCTTGAAATTGAAGCTATTGCAAATGATGAAGTTGCTAAGGGAATTGTGCCGTTTGATCCCCTCACGAGTAAGCAGGTCACGAAAGAAGATATCGTTGCGTGTGAAAAAAATCCAGACAGAAAGCTGACTCTTCTGGAATCAGCAGCCCTAGCACAAGCACGCAAGACAAAAGGGGGGCGCTACACCCCTGTGTCTAAGCGTCAAGACAAACCCAACGCGATAGCATGGTTGGTCAAACATCACCCTGATATGACAGATGCCGCTATTGTGCGCTTACTAGGAACAACAAAGCCCACAATCAAAGCAATCCGGGAAAAGACGCACTGGAATATCAAAAATATTCACTCCACAAATCCGGTAGATTTGGGAATGTGCCGTCAAACAGAACTTGATGCCGTGGTTGCCAAGATTATCCCCAAGCCCACCTCTTCGTAAGTTTACCCGATGAATATCTACCAGACCTGGACAGAAATTGTTCGCCAACATGCGGAATCTGTTCTTTCAAAGCTATCCACGGATGTGGATAAAAAAATAGTTGATCGTGTCATGGTAGAGCCCCCTCGGGATAGCATGCACGGACATCTCGCAACCAATGCCGCCATGGTTTTGGCAAAATCTGTGGGAATGTCTCCGCGGGACTTTGCGGATAAATTGGTACCGTACTTTTACGAAGAGTCCTATGTTTCCGGGGTAGAGGTTGCAGGCCCCGGCTTTATTAATATTTGCCTCTCCTCTGATTTTTGGAATCAGCAAGTAAAAACTGTGCTTTGTGCACAAGAGAACTATGCTTCCACGGCGTTAGGTGCTGGAAAATTAGTGAATATTGAATATGTTTCCTGTAACCCAACAGGACCTATGCATATCGGACACGCGCGCGGAGCTATTGTCGGTGATGTTTTGGCCAATATATATGAGGCTGTAGGTTATACAGTTACCCGGGAGTTCTATATTAATGATGCAGGTCAACAGATTAAGGCCCTTGGGGAATCCTTATACAAACAGTACCGAGAACTTTGTGGCATTCCTTACGAAAAAGATGTGGCGTACCCGGGAGACTATTTGATTGCGGCGGCCAAGGATATCTTTGATGCGGATAATAACAAGTGGGCTGATGTCACCGAAGACATGTGGTTACCAGAATTTTCGGTGCGGGCTGTTCGTGCAATGATGGTGCTTATTCGTCAGGACTTGAAAAAGTTAGGAATTTGCCACCGTATCTTCTCTTCTGAAAAAGCACTTGTTGAGCAAGGAAAAGTCCAAAAAGCGATCAAAACACTTGATGGTATGGGGTTACTATACCGGGGGATTTTACCGCAACCCAAAGGTCATGCCGATGATGATTGGGAACCCCGGGAGCAATTGCTTTTTAAGTCCACAGCATTTGGTGATGATACCGATCGCCCCTTGATGAAATCAGATGGAACATACACCTACTTTACCAGCGATATTGCCTACCACCAGGATAAATATGCGCGTGGTCACCATATTCTCATTGATATATTGGGGGCCGACCATGGGGGATATGTTACCCGCATTAAGTCAGCGGTAAAGGCCATTACTGGGGGTAATGCCCAGTGCCATGTACTCTTATGTCAGATGGTGAAGTTTATAAAAGACGGTACTGCTTTAAAGATGTCTAAGCGGGCAGGAACGTTTGTGACCGTGGATGATGTTTTGGCCGAAGTTCCCAAAGATGTTGTGCGCTTTATGATGCTTACGCGTAAAAATGATGCGCCCTTAGATTTTGACTTCACAAAAGTTGTTGAGCAATCAAAAGAAAATCCTGTGTTTTATGTACAATATGCTCATGCACGCATGTGTTCTATTTTTCGGCATGCCCAGGAGTTATTCGGAGACCTTGAGAAGGGTCTTATCGCGGGTGATGTCTCGATGAGCGAGGACGAACAGGATGTTATTCGATTCGTGTGTCAGTGGCCTCAAGTGTTACAGGCGTCTGCCACCGCCAATGAACCTCACCGCATTGCATATTACCTGTACGAATTGGCAAGCCAATTTCATGCGCTATGGAATAAGGGCAAAGATTATGAACATTTACGGTTCATCCATCCCACGAGTAAGGAAAAAACACTGGAGCGACTGCAGGTGGTGCGTGTTGTGCAGGTGGTCCTTGCTCAAGGACTTGGTGTGTTAGGGATTATACCTGTTGAGGAAATGCGCTAATGCCACAGTCAAAGTGGAACAAAAAGGGACAGCATCATGGGATATTTGCATGGCTTTCTTTTGATACGCCGAAAACCTATGGATTAGTTTTTTTTCTGGCTTTGCTGGTGATCTGGGGATCATGGCAAGCATGGAATTATGATGTTGGTCCTTACGAGATAGTCCTGGAGGCACCACTCGTCCGCGCAGAGCCCGGACCCTATCGTATGCGACCCGCTAACTATGGTGAGGTTAAGGTCCCTCATGCTGACAAAGTGATTTTTGATGTCATGCAAGATAATGCGGATGAGATAACACAAGTAAAAACACGCCCTGGTTATGAAGAACCCTTGTCTCTTGAGAAACCTGTGGAGGTTCCCGAAGTCGTTCAAGATCCTTTTATGACAAAAAAGGAAGTTGGTGATGTGGCGAATGCGGGTGACAACATCTTAGCTGCAAACAAACAATCAGATGGTGTTGAAGAAAGCGCTGACACATCATCTGCGCCTGGGAAAGGTGACCCGTTGATAGGTCTTGTGGACACCAAAGGTCCACCCAAACTGGTTTCTGAGCCGGGTTCAGTGAATCCTCCAACGCGTGCCGATATTGCTAAAAAGGGTGAGTATTGGGTGCGCTTGGCGACAACACAAACGTATGACGGTGCTCTGAGTGAATGGAATCGTTTATCTTCAAGGTTTGAAGAAGAACTTGAAGGCAAAGAGGGGACGGTTGCTATGATTGATATGGAAAGTGGCAAAAAGCTTTATCCGCTTTATGTGGGTCCCTATGATTCCATGGAGAGAGCTCGCAAGACATGCGCAAAAATTCGTGATCGTCTTGGCTGTATGACAGAACAACTCAAGCCCCGCTGATGGGAGAGGATGATAAGCCAGCTGGTTGTCAGGGGGGAGTAATTGGTGTAGATTCCACGTTATTTTGATAATAGGGCAAATGATGGTCAAAATACTTCCCTGGGTGTTAGCTGCAATATTTTATGCTTATCAGTATACCCTGCGGGTTTTACCAAGCGTTTTTATGTCTGATATTACCCAAACCTATGATATTGATTCTGCGATATTTGGACAATTAACCGGGCTCTACTATGTGGGGTATTCGCTGGCGCACATTCCTATTGGTCTTTCCATGGATAGATACGGCCCGCGCAATGTGATGTCTGTGGGTTTGGCTCTTGTCTTGGTGGGGACACTTCCCTTTGTGTGCCAAAGTCCATGGCAAATGGCGATGGCTGGGCGTATTGTTACGGGCATGGGTTCTGCAACAGCTATTCTTGGTTGCTTTACGGTCATTCGATTATCTTTTCCAGAAAATATGTTCAGTCGTATTCTTGGTATTACGGCGACAATTGGGCTTATAGGGGCAATGTATGGAGGAAAACCCCTAAGTTACCTTGCGGAGCGGTATGTATGGACAGCGATTATATGGTGGTTATTGGGAGCAGGTTTTCTTTTGCTGGTGGCGCTATGGTTCCTGATCCCCGGGAAGCAAGATACGCGCACCGAAAGTATAGGGTTGGATACGCTGGGGCGTATTATGAAAAATCGCAAGATTGTTCTGATTAGTTTGATCGGCGGCCTTATGGTTGGGCCTCTTGAGGGATTTGCTGATGTATGGGGGATTGAATTCCTTAAGCATGTCCATGATGTTCACGCGTCGCGTGCTGCCACAATGGTTGCGCTAATTTTTCTAGGCTTTGCTTGTGGGGCCCCTCTTGTAAGTTGGATCGGTGATATCACAGGAAGGTACTATCTTCTTATAAGCATATGCGCTCTGGTTATGGGACTAGGACTTGGGATAGTGACATTCGTAACGCTTTCAGAGTGCGCGTATTATGGCGTGTTTACCCTGCTAGGGATTGCTTCAAGTTATCAGATTTTTGTTGTTTACAAATCGACCACCTTTCTACCCAAAGAATATGTGGGGCAGGTGTCTTCTGTGTGCAATATGATCATCATGATTTTTGGATATGTTTTTCATAGTCTCATTGGTGGTATTATGCGCGTAACACAGGGGGAGTGCTTCAGCGATCCCAGCAAATACAGTGATCTTGCCTATCAAACAGCTGTGGGTGTGTTGCCTGCGGCTCAGATTGTGGCACTATTGTTAATTGTAGTATTTTTTCGGGATCGTCCCAGAGATCTTTCTACGGATTAGTTTTTACAGAAAAACTCCTGCTTGCACAGAGGCGCGCACGAAACGCACCATATATTTTATGCCCACCCACTTGGCAGAACGCCTAATATAGCTTACATGTGAGTCTGTATTATTGTTTGTTCTCATGAAAGATCTTCGAAACATTGCTATTATTGCTCACGTTGACCACGGAAAAACAACACTAGTTGACGCTATGCTTCAACAAAGTGGCACGTATCGGGAGAAGCAACAGATTGTTGAGCGCGTGATGGATTCCAATGCCTTGGAAAAAGAGCGTGGCATTACAATTCTGGCAAAATGTACGTCTGTAAATTGGCATGGCCATCGCGTCAATATTGTTGATACACCAGGACACGCAGACTTCGGGGGCGAGGTTGAGCGTATTTTGAATATGGTAGATGGAGTTGTTTTGTTGGTTGATGCGGCAGAAGGTCCCATGCCACAAACAAAATTTGTTTTGACGAAGGCGTTGAACCAAAAACTACGCCCTATTGTGGTGATTAATAAAATTGATAAACCCGATGCACGCCCTGATGAAGTGCTTGATGAAATCTTTGATCTTTTTGTGGCTCTTGATGCAGATGAAAAACAACTTGATTTTCCGATTCTTTATGCAGCATCCCGTGATGGATGGGCAGCAAAAGATTTAGAGGCACCGCGTGAAAATCTGGATGCGCTTTTTGATGTGATTCTTGCCCATGTTCCGACGCCCAGTGTTGATGAGAATGCTCCCTTCCGTTTTTTGACATCCATTATTGAATCTGACCAATTTCTTGGTCGGATGCTGACGGGCAAAATTTACAGCGGAAGAGTGGCGGTGAACACTGCGGTGCGGACACTTGATCTCACGGGGAAAACGGTTGAGCAGGGACGTATTAGCAAAATATTTGGTTTTCAAGGTATTCAGCGCATTCCCCTTGAAGAAGCGAATGCAGGGGACATTGTTAGCCTTGCGGGTCTTACAAAGTCAACAGTCAGCCACACGGTGACGCTACCTGATGTGCTCGAGCCTTTGCCTTCAACGCCGATTGATCCTCCAACGCTGGTGATGACCTTTTCAATTAATGACTCTCCTTATGTAGGGCAGGATGGAGACAAAGTTACATCACGGGTTATTCGGGATCGCCTTCTTAAAGAGGCGGAAGGTAATGTGTCTATTCGTGTAACCCCTACACCCGACAACGAGGCTTTTGAGGTGGCTGGTCGTGGTGAGCTTCAGTTGGGTGTGCTTATTGAAAATATGCGTCGTGAGGGTTTTGAGTTATCTATTTCGCGTCCACGGGTGCTTTTCAAAACAGATGAGCACGGCAAAAAAATGGAACCGGTTGAAGAGGTTATGATTGATGTGGATGAAGAGTTCACGGGCGTTATTTCTGAAAAACTGGGTGCTCGTCGGGGGGAAATCAAAGAGATGAAGCCGCACGGTGGTGGAAAAACTCGGCTGGTATTTCATGTACCCACACGGGGCCTGATTGGGTATCAAAATGAATTTATGTCGGATACGCGTGGGACTGGTGTGATGGCGCGAATTTTTCATGATTATATCCCCATGAAAGGTGAGATTCCAGCGCGTCATAATGGTGTGCTGATTTCAACAGAAACAGGAAAGTCAGTGGCCTATGCTCTTTGGAAGCTCGAGGATCGTGGCCAACTGTTTATTGGTGGCGGAGAGCCTGTCTATCAGGGAATGTTGATTGGGGAGCATAGTCGTGACAATGACCTTGAGGTTAATCCTCTAAAAGCAAAACAGCTCACAAACATGCGTGCCTCGGGTAAGGATGAAGCTGTTGCTCTGAGTCCTCCTCGTCGTTTGACGCTTGAACAGGCCATGTCTTATATTGCTGACGACGAGTTGATTGAAGTTACCCCCAAGTATGTTCGTCTGCGCAAGCGTTATCTTGATCCTAATGAACGAAAACGTCAGGGGCGTTCAAAAAATTAGCATACACAATAAGTTCGTGCTTACAGGTTAATCTGTCAGGGCACACCAATGCGCTGATCTTCTCGTTATGGGACGGCTCTCGCAGCCGCGACCAATGCGTCTGTGTGTTGTCAAAGGTCAGTGCACTGCTTGTCAAATGCTTGTCTGTCGTGATGCGCTGGCGCCATGCTTGTTTCTATTAAATCTATGCCAATAAAAATACACAATAAGTAAACTAACATTAATACATTTTTAATATATATTACTTATAATTTTTAAAATATAAAATGAGTATTATCATGAAAAACATCATAGTATTTCTACCTGTATTTATTTTGTTTGTGATTTTCTCTTCCTGCTTTGCGGGACCGTTTGATCGGCCAAAGGGTCAACAATATAACGCACATACGCTTGCGCAAGAAAAAAACTCAACGACTAAAAATGAGGGGAAACCGTGTGGTTGTCGTCGTAAAAAATCGAGATGACACGGTTACGTTTGCTCACATTAACAGAAACTAGATTTTAAAGAGGATTTCCGTTAGTCTCGGGTACATTTTATTAATGACAACACCATGAAATCACGCGTGTGGGGTGGAATCTTTATTATTGCAGGTACAACGCTTGGGGCTGGAATGCTTGCTTTTCCCATTGTTGGGCTGCGTGTGGGGGTTTCTGCAAGTTTTTCTATTATGCTATTTTATTGGCTGTATATGCTGATTACGGCAATTTTGGCAGCAGAGGTTGTAATACGCTCTGGTTCGCTAGCCACCATCCCAGAGATTGCTGGTAAGGTGCTTGGGCCTGGTTGGTCATATGTTGGGGCGATTGCGCTGTTGCTTCTTTTTGGTAGTTTAATGGTGGCCTATACTGTCAGTGGTGCCTCCATTCTCAAAAATGTTCTAGGAGATTTAATCCCCCTTTCGCAGGGGGGGTGCATGGTTTTGATGGCTGGGATCTTTGGCCCTGTGATCGTAGGAAAAATACCTGCACTCGATAAGATTAACAGGCACTTATTCTTTTTGATGATTGTTGCTTTAGGACTTATGTCAGTCATTATTTGGGGATCTCCTCCACCAGCCGTTATGGTACGCCCTTATACACCTCGTTTTTCCGATCTTGCGGCTGTGATTCCTGTCTTGTTTACAACATTTGGCTTTCAAGGAAGCATCCCAGTGATTATTAAATATGTCGGAACCCGCCGGAGGGACGTATGGTTAACTTTTGGTTTGGGATCCTTTATTCCCTTGCTTGTTTATATTTTATGGCAACATGTAGCCCTAGATGGGCTTTCTGCTGATGCCTACATACAGGCACGAGAATTGGAAATTGATAATGTAGGGCCATTTTTAAAACTTCTCAAAGAAACAGCCTTGGAGAATTCCTCTGACACTGTAGGCATTCTGTTTAGTGCTTCGGCGCAAACGTTTGCTTTTTTCGCGATTGTTACGTCTTATATTGGTGTAGGACTTACCCTGAAAGACTATGCTCATAATGTGCTTGCAAAAACCCCTGTCTTTGCAACATCCTTACGGCAATTTCTTGTGATCTCGGGAGTTCCGTTGATGGCAGCATTGGTATACCCTCATGCGTTTATCGGCGCGCTTGGGTTTGCGGGATTAATGCTCTTGGTGCTTGCGGTAATTTTACCAAGCATGATTTACATGAAAATACCGGGAAGAAAGGTATCCATTACCATTTTATGGGCCTGTGTTCTGCTTATAGGCATTTCTGTTGGAGCTGCAGAGATAAGCAGCCTGCTCGGTAAATGATGAAAGTGGTACCCCCAACGGGACTCGAACCCGTGTTTCCGCCGTGAAAGGGCGATGTCCTAGACCGCTAGACGATGGGGGCAGAACAACTACTTAATTACGCAATTATCGTTGAAAGCGCAAGGAAAAAATGAGAAACATTCCCCGAGAGGGGAAAAACGAAGTGTTTGTTTATTCGGTGAAGAGTTTGCCAGTGGCGTAAAACAGCCACGATCAAAAAAATAAGATCACTTATGTGAGGAGCGTTTTATTTCATTACGGTAGCTGTAAAATTATTGACCACCTATTGATGACCTGTTCTAGTGATGAATAAAAAGAGGAATCTTTGTGCGTTCGAGTAACCGTTGCGTGACAGACCCAAAAAGAGCCTCTGTGAAAGCAGACTGCCCGAATGATCCCACAACGACTGTGTGCGCATGAAGCTCTGTTGCTTTTTCCATGATAATATCAGCAATATTTGTCCGTGAAACAAGAGGGTGCGACTGGACATTAATACCATAAGAATTTGCAAGGCGCGTGACTTGTTGGCAGTGCGCTCGGGCGTCTTCTTCTTTTTTGTTGACGCTGATAATATGTACCTTTTTATTTTTTGCCAATCCTAATAAAAAATACAGATGGATGGTTTTAGATGCAGGTGCGCTGCCATCATAGGCAATTAGAATCGTCTCACCTTTCGCCTTATTTTGGGGGATAACAAAAATAGGTCGTGCAGAATCGCGTGCTGTGTGGGTCAAAACAAGGTTATTTTCTTCTTCAAGATCCTGATGAAGGCTGGATGTTTGCCCCATAACAAGGGCATCATACTCGTGGGCTACGCGGTATATTTCCTGAGCGGGAAAACCCTCCACGACGTTTGTGCTAACGGTCACACCCTCTTGAGTGCATTTGTGGTGAAACGCATCCAAGGCGACATTCATTTGGGCTCGCACGTGCCCTGTGATCTCGTCGTCATGATGCACTTTATAGGCTGCTGCGCCAAGGGGTTCTGGCTGAACTGCCGTCAGCCAGGGGGTATCTACAATACCAAGGCCCTTGAGCCTTACATTAAAGCTTTTCGCAAGTCTAAGGGCATATGACTGAACGTCCTGGCTTACGGCTGAACCGTCAATAATTACAAGAATCTGTTTCATGGGGTGTGTTAATCTTATCTGTTCGAGGTTACGGCAATTCCCTTAATAAACCCTAAATTAGCCCTGTGAAATATGCAATTGTTCAAATTCATGTGTGCGGGCTTCCACAAATCTTTTGACGTCTTCGTGGGCTGCTGTAACATGCGCCCTATCAATCCCTCGAATGACCAAGTTCAGATCAAAACCCGTGGCCGTCCACCGTGGATAACTTCCTATATCAAGGTTGGGGTGCGTGTCTTGGAGTTGAGCCAGGCCTTGTGAGATATAACTTTCGGGAAGATGGCATGTCACAGTTTCTGAGATCACGGGTTTTCCATGGGTAATTTTTGTCACCACATCATCGAACATGGCTTGGGCGATTGCAGGAACGCCTGCCATTACAAAAACGTTCTCCATATAAAATCCAGGAGCAATAGTTACTGGGTTCTCGATAAGGTCAGCTCCTTCGGGGATGACGGCCATTTTTCGTGCCCCAGGACCAAGGTGTGATTGATAGCGATCCTCTAACAAAGAGAGTGCTTTTAAATTCGTTACGAGTGGCACATCAAAAGCTTTTGCCACGCACGCGGCTGTAATATCGTCATGGGTTGTGCCAATGCCGCCGGTTGTAAAGACATAGTCATATGTTACCCGCAGGGCATTGATCGCAGCAATAATTTCACCTTCAATATCCCGTACAACCCGGCATTCGGTAAGGCTCACACCAATTTTTGCGAGTGCCAAGGCGATATAGTTAAGATTGGCCTCCTTTGTTCGTCCCGAGAGAATTTCATTACCAATGATCAGAACGGCTGCTGTTTTGTTGGTGGCGATATCCATGGTCTTGACGGAGGAACGTCCTTTGCGTGATAGTGAGGCATCTTCTAATATGTAACATGCTCATGCGCTACGATCCACCGTTGATACCCGGAACGCTTATAAAAAGATACAAACGCTTTCTTGTTGATGTCCAATTAGACACAGGTGAGGTGATTGTGTGCCACTGTCCCAATTCAGGGGCAATGCTCGGAATCAATACGCCGGGACTAAGGGTTTGGGTGCAGCCGATTGTAAACCCAACAGGTAAGTTAGGCTATCGCTTCGAAATGGTTGAGGTACAAAACACGTATGTTGGCGCAAATACGGCTCGTCCGAACAAGCTTGTAGAAGAAGCTTTGCGCTTGCGAACGCTTGTTCCCTTTGGTGGCTATGAATGTGTGACGCGTGAAGTGAAATATGGAGCACATTCGCGCATGGATTTTTTGCTTTCTGGTCCGAATCTCCCCAATCATTATGTTGAGGTAAAAAATGTGCATCACAAGGTTGCTGACCAAGCCCGTTTTCCTGACAGTGTAACGGTGCGTGGCACCAAACATCTCCGGGAACTTATGGCCTGTGTTAAGGAAGGTGGACGAGCATCTGTGGTTTTTGTGATCCAACGCGATGACTGTGTGTCTTTTGCGCCTGCTGCAGAAATTGACACTACGTTTGCACAAGCCTTTCGTGAAGCATGTGCGGCAGGTGTTGATATGTATGCGTATCTTTGTACGGTGTGTCCGATTTCTCTTGAAATTTTACGAGAAATCCCCATTATAAAGGACAACTAATCCCTTGTGTCTCTTGTTTTTATGATAAAGCCTTTGCGACATGTGCGTGGCACCTATGGTGAGCCTATCCCTCTTTATGGCGAAGAGGGTTTTGTGGGTATGCGCGCTGCGGGTAGGTTAGCATCACAAACGCTTGATCACATCATGCCCTTTGTCAAAGCGGGCGCTTCCACCAAATATCTGAATGATGTATGTCATGAATTTATCACGTCTCATAATGCGATTCCTGCTCCCCTTAATTACAAAGGTTTTCCCCAATCAATTTGTACATCTGTCAATCATGTAATCTGTCACGGTATTCCTTCTGAGACTAAGATTTTGCAAGAAGGGGATATTATAAACATTGATGTTACGGTTATTCTTGATGGGTGGTACGGTGACACGAGTCGGATGTTTGCTGTTGGGGGTATTCCGTTACGGGCGGAAAAACTCATTGATGTGACATACGAGTGTATGATGCGGGCGATTGAAATTGTTCGTCCCGGGGCTACGTTGGGTGATATCGGACACGCTATCCAAAGTCATGCAGAGAAACATGGGTTTTCCGTCGTGCGGGATTTTTGCGGTCATGGCTTGGGTAGAGAGTTTCACGTATCTCCAGAGGTTGTTCATTATGGAAATCCGGGAGAGGGCATGGCCCTTGAGGAAGGAATGTTTTTTACCATTGAGCCCATGATTAATGCGGGGCACTATGCTGCCAAAGTGCTGCGTGATGGGTGGACCGCTGTGACTCGTGATAAATCACTATCTGCTCAGTTTGAGCATAGCTTAGGAGTAACGGCAAGCGGTTGCGAAGTTTTCACAACTAGCGGTGCCTGATTTTTATATGCAAACAAAGCATAGAATTCTCTTATATATAAAAAAAACAGTGAAAATCAGCCTAAATATTCTTAAAGCCCCGGAAAATAAGGAGGTTTTTCCCTCTTTTTTGAATAAGGGCTTGAAAACTTATTTTTTTCGGTTCATGATATTTTTCAAGTAACTCAGCTTAGCGGTCTGGCTAGCTGTATTTGTGAGGGTGTTTTTAGGTGTATAGGCATCTTGAGGCAGCCGAATATCAACGTTTAACTGAAGGAATAAACCTATGAATAAAGCGGATCTTGTAGCACTCGTTGCTTCACAGACAAACATGACGAAGGCTGACGCAGAGCGTGCTGTTGAGGCTGTTTTCGGGGGCATTGGTGAATCCCTTCGTAAGGGAGCTGAAGCACGTTTTACAAACTTCGGAACATTTTCCGTGCGTACGCGTGCAGCACGCGAGGGTCGTAACCCACGCACAGGTGAGAAGATTAAGATTCCCGCGTCTAAGCAGCCCGTTTTTCGTGCTGGTAAAGAACTCAAGGAAATTTGCAACTAACTTTTGCACATTTTAAAAAGGCTCTTATTTTTGAGAGCCTTTTTTTATGTTTTTTTTTCTCATATTTGCGGTTCTATCAAAAGCGAGCCATGCTTGAAGAGATCACTAACTTTTGTTGCGCAGAAGGCGTTGCTTATCCCGAGCCCATGAGCGATCTTTTTCTGTTTGCCGTTTATCAACTGTATTTTTTCCTTTACACAACCCGAGAGCAACCTTTACGCGACCGCGTTTATTAAAGTAAATACTGAGAGGAATGAGGGTGTACCCCTTGCGCTTAATAGCACCTCCTATTTTCTTGGCTTCTTTGGCGTGTAGCAGCAGTTTTCGTGGTCGACGAGGCTCGTGATTGAAATGCGAACTGAATGTGTAGGGGGTAATATTCATATTGAAGATGTAAAGGGCCCCTTCCATTTCTCCTGCGTGTGATTCCTCGATATTCGCTTTTCCCGCACGGAGGGACTTCACCTCAGTGCCTTGTAAAACAAGGCCAGCCTCCAGGGTCTCTTCCACGAAATAGTTGTGGTGAGCCTTGCGATTTTGGGCGATTGTACTCCCGGGGCTATTTTTTTTTGGCGCAGACATTGCTGGCTCAGAGTCCTTATTTAGATTATACTCCAATCAGCCTTTGGTAACACAAATGTGTGTAAAACAAAACCCGCAACATAGAATCCTTTTCATGAAAGTGTTTTTGATGTTTTTTTCTCATTTCCGAAAATTTTTTACATATGCTTGTGCGTGTGTATTTTTTGGTGCAACGTTCCTTCTTGCTGATAAAGTCATTCCACGCCCCCATCCATTGCCGTTTAAAAAATCTCCCCCGTTTCGGTTGCAAGAAAATTTTGTTCCAGCCGCTTTATCGGCAGATGGTGCGGATGAGCTTAAACGGTGTTCCGCAGTACTTGACCACCTCAAGCATCATCGGTGGGTCGCAGCATATGAAAGTGCCAATCAAAAGTGTTTAATTCTTGCGAAGCTTAGTCTGTGGCACAGTTTATACCATGGTGGATCCCCCCAGCTTTTAGATGCGTACATTATGTTTATGGCAGAGCAATCCTGGCCAAGGCATAGCAATCTCAGTATCAATCTTGAGAAGTTGGCATCACATGTGAAGCAGGATCAAAAACTGGTAAATTGGTTTCAGCAGCATCCACCCAAGACAGCCGATGGAAAAATTGCTTTTGCAAAAGCCCTTAATCCTCAAATAGATGGAAAAAAGCGTCAAAAAATTATTGGCGATTTATGGCGCAACATGTCTTTGTCTGAGAAACAATTTGCTGATGTTTATCGTACCTTTAAAAATGCAATGACTCCTGCTATTCACAAAGAGCGTTTGCAGTCTATGCTGTGGAAAAACTCTGCAAGTGACCTCAAACCTCTAGAGCCTTTTTTGGATACAGCTGATAGAAAGATAGCATCATTTTGTCGCCATGCCGCTGCAAAAAACGGAGATATTATGGCCCAGTGGAAGAGATTACCGGAGTCCATCCGGTATAAAGAGGTGGTGCTTTACTATTTGGCCAAATGGCAGCGACAGACGCGTCATGCACACATGTTTGCTTTTTGGACAACACACCGTCGTCACATCAAAATAGACACTTTTGACTGGTGGAAAGAGTTACAAAGAACAATCTATGCGGGTATTCATCTTGGCAAACATGATGAAATTAATTCCATCATACATGCCTATTACCCCAAAGAGAACCTTGGTGATCGTGCCAGTTCGTTGTGGTTACGGGGGTGGATTAATTTGAAGAATCCTGACAAAACAAAACGTAATCCTGTTCGCGCACTGAAAAATTTTGGAGAAATTTATGAATTTGCCACATTTGCTACAACAAAGTCACAAGCGGCCTATTGGGCGGGCCTTGCTGCCAAAGAAATGGGGAATGCAGCCCTTGGTGCGCAGTGGTTTGGAAAAGCGGCTGGTTACACAACCACGTACTATGGCCAGCTTGCCAGCGATGAGCTCAACGCTGTCTATGATGTAAAATTACGGAGCTGGAAAAATGTTGATACGGCCTGGTTACAGAAAAAAAACCAGGTGCGTACGCTGTGTGATTTTATTCAAATGCTTAGCCGAATTGATGCGGGGTGGGAAATTTACGATTGTTTGGTTGCGCTTTTATATCGTGCGGAAAATCCCAGCCAAGCGCTGGGGGTGCTTTCTTTTTGTCAAAAAAACTATCCGCCGGCATTTGTTTTTGTGTCACGTGTAGCTATGTCTCGTTTCGGGGTTGAGATGCGGGGATATTTTCCTTTGCTTCCTCCTTTTTATTTTAAGCAAGAGGTTGATCCAGCTCTTGTGCATGCGGTTATTCACAGGGAAAGTTCGTTTCTCCATTCAGCGGTGAGCCCGGCGGGAGCTATTGGGCTGATGCAGCTAATGCCTGCAACAGCCAAGGAGGTCAGTAAGGCAATTGGTATTCGTTTTATGCACAACGATGAGTTAAAAAAACCACATGTGAATATGCAGGTTGGGCAACGATATCTGGCAACGTTGCTTGCAAAGTATGATGGGTGTATTCCCTTGGCCCTTGCAGCTTATAATGCTGGGCCGCACAATGCACAAAAGTGGATTGATGCTCTGGGGAACCCCTGCAAGAACACGGATATTAACTCCTGGATTGAAGCCATTCCCTTCACAGAAACACGGCATTACGTTAAAGCTGTTTTGACGAATTATCGTATTTATCAACTCTTGTTGGAACCCAATAATGACCCTCAAACCTGATGGATTGTTTTTTTTAAAAAACCCCCTTATGATATCGACACTTTTAAAGGAACCTAATGGATGATTATAACACCTCTTGCCGCACAGACTGCTTCGACCCCATCAACGATAATGAGTATGATGCCCATTCTTATTATTTTTGTGGTGATGTACTTTCTCGTGATTCGCCCCCAAAGCAAACGCGCTAAAGAACATAAAGATATGATTGCTTCCGTAAAGCGTGGGGATCGTGTGGTTGCTTTGGGCGGAGTAGTGGGTGTGGTTGTGAATGTCTTAGATGAGGCAGAGCTTGAGATCGAAACAGGAGGATCGCAGCTGCGTATTTTGAAATCTAGTGTCAATCAGATTGTTTCAAAACCAGAACCACGCACAGAAAAAAAAGACGCAAAAGCAGCAAAGCTCAAGGTTGTCAAAAAAAAATAGGCATCAGTTCGTCTCATTATCGTTAACCTTAGCCAAAGTCGAAAGAGCCCATGATTCGTCTCAGTAAATTTCAGCTTGTGTTTGTTGTTCTTGTTATTGTGTGGGGATCGCTTCTTGCGCTACCCAATTTTCTCAGTGAGGCGACTCTTTCACGCTTTCCTGCTTTTATGCCAACCCAGCGAGTGAACTTAGGCCTTGATCTCAAGGGAGGGGCACAGCTTTTGCTTGAGGCTGAAGTCGAGAAATCGATTCTTGATCGATTTGAGCAACTTGGGATGGATATAAAGAAAAACCTGCGCAAAGAGAGCCTTGGCTATCAATCACTTACGGTAATACCGCAAAAGGATGCCTCACCAAAGATTGTTTTTGTTCCGCGTATCGGAGATGATCGGGCGCGTGTGCGAAAGGCCATTCGGGAGGCGAGTGCCCTTCTTCAAGTAACGGGTGGCACCGATAATCAGTTGATTGTGACATACAGTGATGCAAGCTATACAGAAATGGTTCGGGGGATTATTGGTCGTACCCGTGATATCATCCACAAGCGTATCGATGCTTATGGCACATCAGAGCCAACAATTTTGATTCAAGGAACAGATAGAATCCTTGTGCAGTTGCCTGGTGTTAGTGATCCTGCGCGTGTTAAAGAATTGCTTGGGACTACTGCGAAAATGTCCTTTCATTTGGTTCCGGCCCAAGCATCCGAAGGAAGTGGTTATACAAGTGCTACAGCAAAAACAGTGCCTTTGCGTGATGAAAAAAGTGACTTAGCTATTGAGAAGCAGGCAGTTCTTTCAGGAGAAAATTTAGTTAATGCCCAACCGCGAACAAGCCAAGAAACTGGCGAGTGGGAGGTGCACTTCGAGTTGGATGGCGCAGGTGCTGCGAAGTTTGGTGAAATTACAGCCAATAATATTGGCAGACGCTTTGCGATTGTTCTTGATGATAAAATTATAACAGCTCCACGCATTAATGGTGCAATTCCAGGTGGTAGCGGTATGATTACAGGGAGCTTTAGTAGCGAATCTGCCCATGATCTTGCGCTTCTTATGCGTTCTGGGGCTTTGCCAGCGCCTATTAAGGTTATCGAAGAGCGTCTTGTTGGACCTGATCTTGGCCAAGATTCAATTAATGCAGGAAAAAATGCGACTATCCTTGCGGTGGTCCTCGTTGGTATTTTTATGATTGTCTCGTATGCATTTTTTGGCTTTGTTGCCAATGTGGGGCTGATTGCAAATCTGATTTTGCTTGTGGGGGGTCTTTCAATGCTGGGTGCAACGCTTACACTTCCCGGAATTGCGGGCATTGCCCTCACGTTGGGTATGGCTGTTGATGCAAACGTGCTTATTTTTGAGCGCATCCGTGAAGAGTTGGCGATGGGTCGTAAAAATAATCAAGCGATTAGTGCCGGATATGATCGTGCAATGACAACGATTATTGATTCGAATATTACAACTCTTTTGGCAGCTCTTGTTCTTTTTTATTATGGATCGGGTCCTATTCAGGGGTTTGCTGTGACGCTTTCTTTAGGAATTATCATTTCAATGTTTACGGCCATCACCTTCACACGCGTGATTATTACCCTTTGGATTAACTGGTTTCGTCCCAAAACTCTTAGTATATAGGATTATGCATGCAAGGATTACGTTTTTTCCCCTCAACGCCGACTATTGACTTCATAGGGGCGCGCAAGGTTGCTTATGGAATTGCCCTGTTTGTGGTTCTGGGCGCATTCGCTGCCTGGGCTGTGAAGGGGTTTAATTTTGGTATTGATTTTCGCGGGGGGTATTTAATCGAGGGACGCTTCACTGAAAATGTAGATCTTAGGGATGTGCGCGAAAAATTGAACACACTGGATGTGGGAGATGTTCGTCTTCAGGCACTTGAAAAGCCCACGGATATACTCATTCGTGCTGAAATGGCCAAATCGGGTTTTACCGATGAGCAAGTCATCGCATCCATTAAAAGTGTTTTGGGGAAGAATGTTACATATCGACGCGTTGAAACAGTTGGCCCTAAGGTGAGTGAGACACTGGTCCAGGGGGCAATTTGGTCTGTTATTTGGGCTATGCTGGCTATGCTTGTTTACGTGTGGTTGCGTTTCGAGTGGCAATTCAGTGTATGTGGTATTTTGGCACTGATGCACGATTGTATTGGCGTTCTTGGCTTTTATGCTATTTCTCACATGGAATTTAATGAAACAGCAATTATTGCTATCTTAACAACGGCTGGATATTCTATTAACGATACGGTTGTGATCTATGATCGTATTCGTGAAAATTTCCGCCGCTTTACCCATACCCCTATGGATAAACTTGTGAACCAAAGTATTAATGAAACACTTAGTCGCACAATGCTAACGTCCGGAACAACCTTATTGGCTTTGGCCGCACTTTATATTTTTGGTGGTGAGGTAATAAGCAATTTCAGCTTACCTATTATTGTAGGAATTTCACTTGGTACGTTTTCTTCTATCTGTGTGTCTGCCCTGTTGCTCTTGTTTTTTGATATTGATCGCGACCATTTTGTTGCAAAAGAAGGCAGTTCCTCCCGCACAAAAGTTTAAAGCCATGAGAGCCAATGCATAGGGATCTTTGCGGTTTTTTCTTATTTCGGTTTTGTTCCTGAGTCTTATTTGCTATCATAGACCTAGGCTATGAAAGAAACTATGACTATGAAACCTTCAAAACGTTATGAAGTCCTTACAAACTATGGGTTTAATCAATTTATTCCTGTGGCTCTCATCCAGTTTTGCTTTATCGTTATTTATATTCTTCTCAAAAGTTATAAAAAAATTCTGCTTGGAACGCTGGCAGGGGATCCGTATGTTGCCCCAGCTATTGATACGTGGGCAACCGTTCCTATGATTCTGCTGTTTTTGGGGGGATATTTAAAGCTTGCAAACCATCTACGGCGCGAGCAGCTTTTTTATCTAAGTCTTTCTGTCGTTGTTTGTCCACTAGCCGTTCTAACCTTTTGGATTTATCCAAACGGAGAATTTCTGTCTATGAAAAGTGAGACGGTTCAGATCATACGGGAGCAGTATCCTCACATGCAGTTTTTGATCATTTGGATAGGCCGATGGGTTGAGACGCTAATGTGTGGTTTTGCCACGCTCTGGGGTCCTGTGTTTGTCTACATGTTTATTTGGCAGTTTGCGAACGACATTACAAATCTTGTAAAAGCCCGATTTTTCTATCCTGTTCTTGTGTTTTTAGGGGGTGTTCCCTATGTTGTGGGCCAAAGTATTGTAGCCCGCAGTGTACCCGATGGCATTGTTGATGCTGATCAAATAGCATCGATATTACAGCGCTATATGGTGATCACTTTGGCCTTAAGTGCCGCCGCGGCTTACATATATTGGCACTATCACCAGAAAGCAAAACAAGAAAATAAATATCTCCCTGTTCAGGTGCCACAAAAACTGTATGTGATGCAAAGTTTGAATCATGCGTTTTCCGATGCTTTCACCCTTCGGCTTATCATCTTGTCATTTGGCATGGCTTTTATCCTGGAGGTCATGAGCACACTCTTGAGCAATCTCACTGCCGTTACACACGTCGAATTCCTTCAAATGGCGGAGTTTATGGATAGTTTGACGGGATGGATTGGTGCGATGGGGAAACTGACAATCGTGTTTGTTCTTGCGGCAATCTATCGTTTGCGGCGAACGTATTGGTCCGGGTTGTCGTCTATGACGGGTGCAGCCATGAGCTGTCTTGTAGTGGCGCTTTATGTGTTTGATTATATGGGTTACTTGCTGAAGGATCAGATGATTTTCAGTGTTCCAATGGGCGTTGCTGTTGTTGCCACAATCTTAGTTCTTACGGAGGGAACGAAGTTTTATTGGTACATTCCCGCCCGGGAGATGTTTTTTCTGACCATGTCTCAAGAGCATCGCATTAAATCAAAAGCAATTGCTGACTTACTGGGGATTTCAGCTGGGCTGACGTTTGCCCGAATTGTTATTGCGGGCACAACGGCACTTGGGAATGATGATTTTTTCCTTGGGCTCCCATACTTAATGGGGATTACCATTTTGGTTGCTATTGCTTGGCTTAAATCTATTGTAGATTTGCGTGGTCATATGAGCAAATCTGAACGTGAGCCCCATCAGATTCTCGATTAAATAAGGAGTCTTTTTGGAGATCTTTCCAAAAATCTTCTAAAGGGTACGGTAGCAAAGCTGTTTCAAGGGGGCTACCTGTGTGAACCCAAACTTTGTTCCGCGATTGTGCAGGAAGCTCACTCTCAAACACTGATCGTGTTTGATCTTAAGCGCCTGGCATCGCTTAACAGTAGGGATTCTGTGTCCCACTTTTTCGCGTATGGTGAATCCTATTCTGACAAAAGATTCCCGTGAGTGGCTGAAAGATTGGGGCGTATGCTATCAAAAACACCACTTTGTGGTATGACCGAAGCTTAAGCCCATTCTTTTCACATTAGGCTGGGTTCACAGGGGAGGGATTGCTGGGAATTTTGGTGTTAGCCATGGTCATAATCCCTGTCGTCCTCAGGGTCTAGATGCAGTAAAACATCAGCATCTGGAAAAGCCTCGCGCAATTTTGTACGCACATCAACAGAAATTTTATGCGCGCTGAGGAGTGAAATGGTGCCGTTTAATTCCAAGTGGCACTGAATGAAGAAACGATTCCCGCTGTTTCGGGTGCGCAAATCGTGATAGCCTCTGACATCGGCAGCTTGGTTAATAATCTGGATAATCTTGCGCCGCACACTGCTATCAAGTTCTTTATCAATCAGAATATTAATGGCCTCACGCCCAACACTGATGCAGCTTTTAACAATGTAGAGACCAATCACAAACCCTGTAAAAGCATCAACCCATACGAGGGGTTCATACTGTGCCGCCAGCAATGAAAAAATAACACCCACATTGATGACTAAGTCCATACGGTAGTGCGCTGCATCCGCACGAATAGCCATAGATTTCGTGCGCGCTATTACATGACGTTGAAAAACTAATAGCAATCCTGTTAAAAGGACGGAAAGAAGCATTACGAAAACCCCAGCCATTGTTTCCTTTGGAGCGACCGGATTCATGGCTTTTCCCAAGGTCTCGTAAAAAAGCCAGAGCCCTGATGTAAAAATAACAAATGCCTGTCCCAGTGCTGAGATTGCCTCTGATTTTCCATATCCAAATCGGTGAAATTTATCAGGAGGACGCATGGCCATACGTACAGCAAACAGGTTTGCAAGGGAGGTTAAAGCATCCAAAAGTGAATCAATAAAAGTAGCTTGCAAGCTAACGGATCCCGTAACCCACCACGCCCAAAACTTTGCTGCGATCAGTGTAATGGCTACAAAAACCGAGGCATAGGCTGCTCTGTTTACAAGAACATTGCGTGCTAAAGTGAGATCGTATGACATGAGCTGTTGAGTTGTTCGTCATAGTATTTATAATGAACCTGCGAGCAATTACAATCCGTATATGAATTTATCTTCCCTTATTGACCAGTTTAGTTTCAGCACCAAGATTGCAAACATGTGGAGTTATGGTGAGATAGTGCTGGTTCTTTTGGGGGCTCTTCTCGTAAGGCGCCCTTTGGTTTACGTTATCTTTAGTCTTTTATCGTTGGGAAAGTCTGAAAAGCAGAAAACATACCTCCGCCAAGCGCTGGCGGGCCCCTTAGAGTTAGGTGCTGTGGCTGTTGTTTTTTACGCATCGCTTCAGTTTTTGACATTTGTTCATGAGATTTTCTACGCGGCAAAGGTATCGGGCTCGGTCCTTATGATTGCTGTTTTTTGGGCAATACATCGAAGCATCAATGCCTATGCTACAAAAGTTCAAGAAATGTACACTCTTGTTGATGTTGGGCTTACGCGGGAAGTTGCAGAGTTTATAACACTTGGCCTGCGCGTGGTGGTCGTTGTTGTTGCTGTGTTTACGGTGCTCGATATTTGGGGTGTGAATTTAACAGCCTTGATTGGCGGTGTGGGAATTATGGGTGCTGCTATTGCTTTTGCTTCCCAAGATATCATCAAAAACATTTTTGGTTCTATCGTGGTGCTAACGGATCGTACCTATCAGGTTGGTGATTTTGTGCGCATTGAAAATACAGAAGGGGTGGTTGAGCATATAGGCTTACGTACAACAACCCTTCGGGATATTAATAAGTCTCTGGTAAGTATCCCCAATAGCGCCGTGGTTAATGCTACTGTGATGAATATCACGCGCCGCACCCATCGTTTGATTGAGGTTGCTGTAACGCTTGATCCAGAAACACCTAATATCGCTATTGAGACTTTTGTGCGTCGTCTTCGTGGATATCTGGCCACGCACGAACGTGTTGCCTGCGATGAAGTGGGTGTAACGCCGCCTATTGTCTGTGTTGCTGATTTTACCGATAGGGGTATTGCGGTAAAAGCCACCTTCTTTATGTCGCCGCCCGGGACACTTCAAGAAGGCCATATAATGAAGGAATCTGTTTACCTTAAGGCAAAACAAATAGCCGATTCAGAGGATGTCAAAATGGCCTGGGTTCAACGTATAGAAACCTCTGCATAAGAATTCTTCTGTGTTTTGAAAGCTGAGCAACCCAGTAAATCCTCCTTAGGGATTGTTTGGAAGTGGGGGGTGCCTGGGGGGTGCTCGTTTTACTTGTGTTTTTGGGGTGGGGGGTTCATAGAGAATCTAAAAGCTGGCGATAAGAATGGGAACAAGGTGGATAGCGTAGTACGCCCACAAAATATCCCCCTCAATGGTCGTGGGCACTTTTCTTTTTGTGAGTACTCTGCGGATGTGTGCTGTATAAATGATGTTTCCAAAAATCCCGAGCCATACTTTGATTCCCACATGAACAATAATGGGCCAGATCAGACGTGTGTAATTTTTTTCAAGAGCCCCATCAATAATAAAATAAATGCAGAAAAGATTGATAAAAATAATAGCAGAGGCAAAGCCAAACATTCGTCGATAGAACATCCATGCCCCGCCACCAAAAAATGCGGACCAGTTCCACTGAATGAATCGAGAGCGATCACCAAGCTTGTCGTAGTAATTCATATAATAGTGGCTTTCGTAAAGGGATGGGCGTCCCCCTTCGTTCGGCCCTTTGACAGCATTATAAAAATCTTCGCGAGTAAGCTTACGCATGGCTACGACTATTGTTTTTTACAAGACTATCTCAAGAAGGTTAATTTTGCGTTGTTTTCGTACCATACTGTGGACTATTTCCTTGCTGAGGGTTCAAAATTTGCTTGTCAAAATAAATAAACAGCGCTAGACATAGGCTATGTTCTTTACAGAACTCCTACGAACATCCTGTTCATCTCTTTCTTCGTGCAAAAAACTATCATCCTTCTGCGTACGAGCACCTACAACGATCAAAAACTGGAAAAAAATATGGACATACATGAGTTAAAGCTTCAGTCTCCTGCTGAACTGTTACGTCGTGCTGAGGAAATAGGTATTGAAAATGCAAGTACCCTTCGTAAGCAAGACATTGTTTATGCGATTCTTAAGCGCTTAGCGGAGGCTGGTACTCCTATTTTTGGATCAGGTGTAATTGAGACACTTCAAGATGGATTCGGTTTTTTACGATCGTCGACCTCGAATTATCTGGCGGGACCGGATGATATTTATGTGTCGCCGGCACAGGTGAAAAAATTTGCCCTACGTACAGGAGACACAATCTATGGCGAAGTAAGAGCCCCTAAAGAAAGCGAGCGGTACTTTTCTTTGGTCAAGCCAATCAAGGTAAATTTCCAAGATCCAGAGTTGACGCGCCATCGTATTAACTTTGATAACCTGACGCCTCTTTACCCAGATGAACGTATCCCTCTGGAGATTATTGGCATTGACCCCGAAAAGGGTGTGGCAAATCGCATCATCGACCTTATTTCACCAATTGGCAAAGGTCAGCGCGCGCTCATTACAGCTCCTCCACGCAGTGGTAAGACCATTATGTTGCATAACATTGCTGATGCTATTTCCAAGAACCTTCCCGATGCTCACTTAATGGTTCTTTTGATTGATGAACGTCCAGAAGAAGTGACGGATATGGCACGCACGGTAGATGGGGAGGTGATCAGCTCAACGTTTGATGAACCAGCGTCACGTCATGTGCAGGTGGCAGAAATGGTAATTGAAAAAGCCAAACGCTTGGTTGAGTGTAAGCATGATGTTGTTATTTTGCTGGACTCAATTACACGGTTGGCTCGGGCCTATAATGCGACGTTGCCGTCATCGGGGAAGGTTCTTACGGGGGGTGTTGATGCTAATGCTTTGCAGCGCCCGAAGCGACTGTTTGGTGCCGCTCGTAATATTGAGGGTGGTGGGTCCCTTACAATTATTGGAACAGGTATGATCGAGACAGGATCACGTATGGATGAGGTTATTTTCGAAGAATTTAAAGGCACAGGTAACTGTGAGATTATTCTTGATCGGAAGCTTTCTGATAAGCGTATTTATCCAGCTATTGATATTACTCGCTCCGGAACGCGTCGCGAGGATCTCTTGTTGACTAAGGAGAACCTTGCAAAAACATGGGTATTACGGCGTATTTTAGATCCTATGGGCCCTCAAGATGGTATGGAATTCTTGCGTTCTAAATTAAAAGAAGCCAAAAACAATGAGATGTTTTTTCAGTCTATGAATGCATAATCAGGCACATAAAGGTGTTTTTGCATAAGAAGTGAGGGGGGCGTTACATGTCTGGATCTGATTTTTTTTCGGAATTTCGGTATGATGGCAAAACCTTTCACATTTGTGACTTGCAAAAGGTATATCGTCACTATCCTGATGTGCGTCAATTTCCGACAACCCTCAAAATTCTGTTAGAAAATGGTATACGCCACACCCCCCGAAGTGACCAGGATGACTATATTAGTCATTTCATAAATGCCTATCTTTCTGCGGTGTCTTTTGTGGCCACTTTTCATCCTGGGCGTATCTTGATGCAAGACTTCACTGGCGTTCCTGCTGTGGTTGATTTGGCTGTCATGAGAGAAGCCGTTTCTCGCAGGGGAGGAAACCCCGGGTGTATTAATCCTCATGTCCCGGTTGATTTAGTGATTGATCACTCTGTGACAGTAGATGATTTTGGGAACCCCCAGGCGTTTGCCCGCAATGTTGCTCATGAATTTCAGCGAAATGATGAGCGTTATACATTTTTGAAATGGGCTCAGCAATCATTTGCAAACTTTCGTGTAGTTCCCCCGGGAACAGGTATTTGTCACCAGGTGAACCTTGAGTATCTTAGTACAGTTGTTCACACATATGATCGTGAAGGTCTAACATGGCTTGTTCCTGATACCGTCGTGGGCACAGATAGTCATACCACGATGATTAATGGTCTAGGCGTTTTGGGGTGGGGCGTTGGTGGTATTGAGGCAGAGGCTGCCATGCTGAATCAACCAATCCCCATGGAAGTACCACCTGTTGTCGGCGTTGATCTCAGGGGAACCTTAAGGGCTGGTGTTACGGCAACTGATCTTGTTCTTACTCTCACGGAGTTATTGCGCAAGGCAGGTGTTGTGGGTAAATTTGTGGAATTTTTTGGTGAGGGTTTGTCACACCTCACACTGGAAGATCGCGCAACAGTTTCCAACATGTGCCCAGAGTTTGGTGCGACCGTTGCTTACTTTCCTATTGACCAACGCACGTGCGATTACCTGACTATCACTGGGCGAGTAGAAACCCATTGTTCCTTGGTCGAGAGCTATGCGCGTCACCAGGGTATATGGTGTTCAAGAAGGGATAATGTTCAATACTCTCAGGTCTTAAGTCTTGATTTGGGAACGGTTGTTACTTGTTTGGCGGGACCAAATCGTCCCCAGGACAGGGTTGCGCTTGGGGATATTCCTGCTTCCTTGTACACAGCGCTTGCCAAAGATTCCTCCTCAATTCCTCAGAGAAATCATGCAGATTTTGTGGATACACTGACGGATGGTGATGTTGTCCTTGCGGCCATTACAAGTTGCACCAATACATCCAATCCATCTACAATGCTGGCGGCGGGGCTTTTGGCCCGCAATGCCCATGCAAAAGGTCTGCGTGTAAAGTCCTGGGTAAAGACATCGTTTGCTCCTGGTTCTGGCGTTGTGAGTGATTACATGGCAAAGGCAGGTTTGCAAAAGTATTTGGATGCTCTAGGATTTTATTTGGTCGGGTATGGGTGTACATCCTGTATTGGAAACTCAGGCCCACTGAGTCCAGCAATCGCACACGCTATTGATCATAATAACCTGAGTGTGGCGGCTATTCTTTCAGGTAACCGTAATTTTGAAGGGCGGGTTCATCCCCAAACGAAGCTCAATTATCTTGCCAGTCCCCCATTGGTCATTGCTTATGCGTTGGTGGGAAACCTACGGGTGGATATTACCACGGAGCCCTTGGGTGTCGACAGCAGAGGTAACCCCGTATATTTGGCAGACATATGGCCTTCTTCTATGGATATTCAGAAGGCACTTCACGGAGCTGTTAAAAAAGAAATGTTTACAAAACGCTATGCACAGGTGTTTGAAGGCACACCCACATGGAAAAATATTCCAGTAACGCATTCTGATCTTTATGCTTGGGATGCACAAAGTACCTATGTGCGGTGTCCGCCGTATTTTGAGGAAGAGCTTTTGCAGGGCGTCCGCACACTTGTGAACGCATCTGTTTTGCTGATGTTGGGTGATTCAATCACAACCGATCATATTTCCCCTGCCGGAGCCATCGCTTTTGACAGTCCTGCCGCGACTTATCTTCAGGAACAGGGAGTTCCCGTTTCGGACTTCAACTCCTATGGTGCGCGACGTGGCAATCATGAGGTGATGATGCGTGGTACGTTTGCTAATGTTCGCTTGCAAAATGAGCTTACTCCCCATAAGCGGGGCAGCTGGACATACTGTTTCTCAACGGACAAAGAAATGGATATTTTTGAGGCATCTAAACAGTACCGAAATCAAAAAATTCCCACAATTGTTGTTGCAGGCAAAGAATATGGAAGCGGATCTTCTCGGGATTGGGCAGCCAAGGGGCCAAAGCTTTTGGGTGTAAGGGCTGTAATTGCTGAAACATTTGAACGAATTCACAGGTCCAATCTTGTGGGGATGGGAATTCTTCCATTGACATTTACGGGGGGCCAATCACGCAAAACGTTGGGGTTATCAGGGCATGAAACATGGACGATTCCATGGAGTAATGATCATAATACCCACGGTGAACCCCGTCCAGAAATTACAGCGACGCTTACACGTGCAGGAGGAGAGAAAGAAACAATACGCTTACAAGCAGAAGTTTACACAGATCAGGAGTACGCATACTTGGCGCAAGGGGGAATTTTGCCTTATGTGGTTTATCGCTAGCCTCATCGACACGTTTCGCACAGATGGTCTCAAAAAGTTCGTTCGTAGAAGAGTCCAATCACTATGCCCTTCCGGTGGATACTTTGTGTATATGCTTGATAACCGAAATCGTCAAAATTGGCTCTGTCCTGACTTTATGCTTGCACCTCCTTCGCCAGCACCAATAGTCTTCTTTGTGGCTGACTCCGACCTTCCTCCGGACTATCCCGGAGGGGATGGTGCTTTCAGGGGCCAGAAAATATACGTGCTGTAATGAAAGAACGTTTTGGTTGTTTGTCCCATAACTGTCTCTTATATGCAAAAATAGCATTGGCAAAAATGCTGACAACTGGATACTATAATGGGGATATATATGTCAGACGTGATATATGTTGATACAGGAGATTTCCATGACCCCGATTTTGCGTTCATTATTCCGCGTTTCCCTTATCGGGATGCTTGCCTTGAGTTTTGGCGTTGATGCTAGCTGGCGTGTGGTTGCTGAAGAACTGGGGGCTTTAGCCGGCGTGACGGCTTCCCGCGCCGTCCGCGTTGCTGGGGTAATGCCTGCTCACCGATTGAGGGGACTTCGATCAGGGCTTCGCTATTCTGATTGGGGTACTCCCATCCGTAGAGGATATTCTCTGTCTTCTGTACTGGCAATGGATACTGCTCCCTCACGTCGGGAAACACGGAGGCGGGGGCAAATCTACGGAATCCCTACCTTTGATGCTCTCTTCAAATATGTCTTGAGCCACGGTAATGTACGTCCCTCTTTCTTTCATGCCTTCATTCCTGGTCTTCCCATTGTTGAGTCAGAACTTCTTGATGTGCACATGAACCCCATTCAAGGGCTTCAAATCCTGCGGGACTTTATTCACAGCAAGGAAACAAATGCGTTGGTAAAGCGTCTTTCGGAGGCTTCCCACGTGCATGTGGAATCACCTGGCGATGAGGGATACGCCCAAGACCCCGAAGGCACTTCATTTCTTCACAGGCTTCTGCATAACTTCGAGGATTTGCGCGTAGCATTTCCCCGCGCTCGGTATGAGGGAACCATGGATTTCGTCTGCAAATTGAAAACAGGGGGTTTTGCGATGGTGGAAATGCAGGTCATTCCGCACGATTATTGGGATGAACGGGCTCTTGCGTACCTGGCTGCCTTTTACGGGAATCAGCTGGCCCGAGGGGAAAGGTGGAAAGATATTCGCAAGGTTATTGGTATTAATATTCTGGGAGGGGGCAAGAACCTCACCGTGCACTGGAAAGACACTCCTGATCAGTGGTTACGTCATTACAAGTTTCAGGAACAGTTGCACACTCCGAAGCGGTATATTGAGGGAGTAGAGCTATTTCAATATTCTATCATGAATGCCCCACCTGCTTTGGATAACCAGGAACAGCAGGATTGGATTACCTTTTTTCGCCATGCGGCACGCATGACTGAAGCGGATGTGGTGCGCACCATTCACACACCTGCTGTACGGGAAGCCTTTGAGTTGGCAAAAATCAGGAATCTTCCTGAAGAAGTCTATGATGCCTATGAACGTACTGAGGAGCGATTTGATAACTATTCCCAATACACCCAGGAACAACGCGATGAAGGCAAAGAACAACGGGATATTGAGCTTGCACAGACGTGGAATGGTAAAGGCAAAACTGTGGCACAGATTGCTGATCTTTTGGATAAAGACGAGACTTGGGTAAATCAAGCCATTACAAAAGAAATAGACGAGAACAAGGACGAGCGCTCTTAGCCTGTTTGTTTATAAGAACCCCTAATGCGTGCGGCGGCGTTTCTTCGCTTGTGAAGGATTTTTGTTGTTAAACAATCGGCTTTGGCATTATCCAAGACTTGATACTCTTTGACGTGCCTTTTCTTCCCACCTGCCTCGATGAAGCGGAGTTGCCGACATAAGTACCTTCCATTACAAAGATACAGACGATCACAAACCACAAAAGGAGAGAGGGGAGGTGAGGGATTTTAGTGCAACTCACATTATTCCACATCTTGCTAGGAACCTTAACGATTCATCAATAGTTCTTCTCCCTTTTTATTTATACTGTTAAGAATTTTCGCCAGCACCAATAGTCCTCTTTGTGGCTGACTCCGACCTTCCTCCGGACTATCCCGGAGGGGATGGTGCTTTCAGGGGCCAGAAAATATATGTGCTGTAATGAAAGAACGTTTTGGTTGTTTGTCCCATAACTGTCTCTTATATGCAAAAATAGCATTGGCAAAAATGCTGACAACTGGATACTATAATGGGGATATATATGTCAGACGTGATATATGTTGATACAGGAGATTTCCATGACCCCGATTTTACGTTCATTATTCCGCGTTTCCCTTATCGGGATGCTTGCCTTGAGTTTTGGCGTTGATGCCAGCTGGCGTGTGGTTGCTGAAGAACTGGGGGCTTTAGCCGGCGTGACGGCTTCCCGCGCCGTCCGCGTTGCTGGGGTAATGCCTGCTCACCGATTGAGGGGACTTCGATCAGGGCTTCGCGACGCCTGGCGAGAAACGCCCCCGAAAGAAGATATGCCGGGGGCGGGTGTCTCTATTCTTGGGTTTGTTCCTGTACGAGGACTTTCAGGAAAAGCAGGATCAAGAGATGACGGGATAGAGGCGTGGGGACTTCCCGACGGTAAAGAACATGATTTCGCTGATCCTACCGATGACTTCCCCTTCAAAGCCATGTTTCGCCGGGAAGAAAATAAAGACCTCTTGCGTAACTTTCTGAATAATGTCCTGAGTCGCAAAGGAGAAAATGAAATCGTGGAACTCCATATTCGTGATCCCGATGCAGATTCATACTACGACGAGGTCAAGCAGTTTTCCTTCGATGTGTTGTGCGTTGATAAGTCCGGAGAACACTACATCGTGGAAATGGAAAAGGATGCTTTTAAACAACACTCCAAACCTGGTTTTTTTAAACGCCTTCAGGCGTATACTGGACGCGCTTATTCGGAACAACTCACCAAAGGAACATCCTATAGAGAACTTAATCCCGTGATTTGTATTGTTCTTGCCAATACGAAGGTATTTCACCATCCTGATGCTGAGCGGTATTTAAGCCGGCATGTCATTCTGGATGAGGAAACCCACGAGCAGCACTTTCGCGATATGATGTGGGTTGTTGTGGAGATTCCCAAGTTTCCCAAGGGGGAAGATGAGCTGGAAACAGAGCTTGACCAGTGGATGTATCTGTTTCGAAATGCGAAGGGGAAACGGCATCTTCCTGTAAAGATTGGTAGTCCTTACGTGCGTAAGGCTTACAAGGTTCTTGATAAGGCGACCTGGACAGATGATGAGCGTGCCGCGGCCCTACGGGAAGAAATCGCCTACTTTGATCGCAAAAGCATTGTGAAAGTGGCAGAAGAACGCGGAGAAGAACAGGCTCTCATAAACCTTGCACAGACGTGGAATGGTAAAGGCAAAACTGTGGCACAGATTGCTGATCTTTTGGATAAAGACGAGACTTGGGTAAATCAAGCCATTACAGAAGAAATAGACGAGAATAAGGACGAGCGCTCTTAGCCTGTTTGTTTATAAGAACCCCTAATGCGTGCGGCGGCGTTTCTTCGCTTGTGAAGGATTTTTGTTGTTAAACAATCGGCTTTGGCATTATCCAAGACTTGATACTCTTTGACGTGCCTTTTCTTCCCACCTGCCTCGATGAAGCGGAGTTGCCGACATAAGTACCTTCCATTACAAAGATACAGACGATCACAAACCACAAAAGGAGAGAGGGGAGGTGAGGGATTTTAGTGCAACTCACATTATTCCACATCTTGCTAGGAACCTTAACGATTCATCAATAGTTCTTCTCCCTTTTTATTTATACTGTTAAGAATTTTCGCCAGCACCAATAGTCCTCTTTGTGGCTGACTCCGACCTTCCTCCGGACTATCCCGGAGGGGATGGTGCTTTCAGGGGCCAGAAAATATACGTGCTGTAATGAAAGAACGTTTTGGTTGTTTGTCCCATAACTGTCTCTTATATGCAAAAATAGCATTGGCAAAAATGCTGACAACTGGATACTATAATGGGGATATATATGTCAGACGTGATATATGTTGATACAGGAGATTTCCATGACCCCGATTTTACGTTCATTATTCCGCGTTTCCCTTATCGGGATGCTTGCCTTGAGTTTTGGCGTTGATGCCAGCTGGCGTGTGGTTGCTGAAGAACTGGGGGCTTTAGCCGGCGTGACGGCTTCCCGCGCCGTCCGCGTTGCTGGGGTAATGCCTGCTCACCGATTGAGGGGACTTCGATCAGGGCTTTGCTATTCTGATTGGGGTACTCCCATCCGTAGAGGATATTCTCTGTCTTCTGTACTGGCAATGGATACTGCTCCCTCACGTCGGGAAACACGGAGGCGGGGGCAAATCTACGGAATCCCTACCTTTGATGCTCTCTTCAAATATGTCTTGAGCCACGGTAATGTACGTCCATCTTTCTTTCATGCCTTCATTCCTGGTCTTCCCATTGTTGAGTCAGAACTTCTTGATGTGCACATGAACCCCATTCAAGGGCTTCAAATCCTGCGGGACTTTATTCACAGCAAGGAAACAAATGCGTTGGTAAAGCGTCTTTCGGAGGCTTCCCACGTGCATGTGGAATCACCTGGCGATGAGGGATACGCCCAAGACCCCGAAGGCACTTCATTTCTTCACAGGCTTCTGCATAACTTCGAGGATTTGCGCGTAGCATTTCCCCGCGCTCGGTATGAGGGAACCATGGATTTCGTCTGCAAATTGAAAACAGGGGGTTTTGCGATGGTGGAAATGCAGGTCATTCCGCACGATTATTGGGATGAACGGGCTCTTGCGTACCTGGCTGCCTTTTACGGGAATCAGCTGGCCCGAGGGGAAAGGTGGAAAGATATTCGCAAGGTTATTGGTATTAATATTCTGGGAGGGGGCAAGAACCTCACCGTGCACTGGAAAGACACTCCTGATCAGTGGTTACGTCATTACAAGTTTCAGGAACAGTTGCACACTCCGAAGCGGTATATTGAGGGAGTAGAGCTATTTCAATATTCTATCATGAATGCCCCACCTGCTTTGGATAACCAGGAACAGCAGGATTGGATTACCTTTTTTCGCCATGCGGCACGCATGACTGAAGCGGATGTGGTGCGCACCATTCACACACCTGCTGTACGGGAAGCCTTTGAGTTGGCAAAAATCAGGAATCTTCCTGAAGAAGTCTATGATGCCTATGAACGTACTGAGGAGCGATTTGATAACTATTCCCAATACACCCAGGAACAACGCGATGAAGGCAAAGAACAGGCTCTCATAAACCTTGCGCAGACGTGGCATGGTAAAGGCAAAACTGTGGCGCAAATTGCTGATCTTTTGGATAAAGACGAGACTTGGGTAAACCAAGCCATTACAGAAGAAATAGACGAGAATAAGGACGAGCGCTCTTAGCCTGTTTGTTTATAAGAACCCCTAATGCGTGCGGCGGCGTTTCTTCGCTTGTGAAAAGTCCAATCACTATGCCCTTCCAGTGGATACTTTGTGTATATGCCTGATAACCAAAATCGTCAAATTTCTACACAATCTATTGCTATGGCTCTAGCTCTCTTCCTTTGATATCAAAACTAATTGGGATTTCGAGCAGTTTATCCTTACTATAGTGTGCCACACATTGAACGTTTCCATTCTCGTAGTATGTGATTAGTGTTCCCTCGCGCTTATCAAGATTATAGCTTCCCTCTTCAAGGATAGCACCTGATGGGTAATAGGTTGTTGCTTTGCCTTGTTTTTGCCCCTCATAATAACTTGTGACAGACTGTATGTTTCCTTCATCATCGTACGTTTTTTGTACTCCGTGTGCTTTACCATTTTTAAAATTGCTCACAAGCGTAAGTTTTCCTAAAGGATTAAAGTAACGCATTTCTCCTGTAGAAAAACCGTTTTCATAAGGCATTTCGCAAAAAAGGGAACCATCTTGATAAAATCTGGCAAGGCCGTGAATTTTCCCTTGATAATACACAAGCTCTTCTTGAATAATGCCAGTATCAAGGCGCCGATAAGGGCCATGAAGCACTCCCTTGTGAAAGGTCATCAAGATTGAAAGATCCCCATTATCATCATATAGACGACTTTCACCTTCAAGAATACCGTCTTTATATGTATGGGTATCGGTAACTTTCCCAGCATCATCGGTGATTGTTTGTGCGCCGTTAAGTGTTGTGACAGCGGTTTCCTCGTCTTCTTTTTCAGGTGAGTCATCTGCAGTTTGTGCAGAGGCAGTGGGCGAGTCACTGAAAAGTGTTTCTATTTTTGCAAGAGCAGTATCTGTGGCCAGAGTCTCTGCGTTTCCTTCTTCCGTGAGGAGGGATAAAGTTTCGGGGATATTGGATGACATAAAGAATACTTCCTAACCTAATAAAACGGGTGTTCCTTTAAGGACTATAGGCCCACTTGATTGCCCTGCAATGCTGGCGTCTGATTTGAGAACGACTGCCGCTCCCGCTTTTACGGTAAAAGCAGCGTCTGTTTTTACTAAGACAGTGGCGGCTTCCATTTGGTAAGCAGCAGCGGCTTTGACTTTCATGACGCCTCCCGATTTTACTTCCATCATGCTGCCAGCTTCCATTTGGAACATTGCCTCAGATTTGGCTTTTAGGGCTGTTTTTGCTTTCATCTCAATTGTGGGAGCTTCCATATTGAGGGCAACCCCCGCTTTGATTGTGATGTTTTTTGTGCTTTTTAGTGTAAGGTCGCCAGTGGCTTTAATTGTTGCGTCCCCTGTAACCTTGATGTTCCAATCTTTGGTGACATCTTGTTTGTATGAAGCCTTATTCGTGTGCTTCTCATCTTTTTTGACAAACACACTACGTGTACCGTTTTTAATAGCGATGACTTGATTACCCTTATCAATCGTAATGGTTTCATTCCCACTTTTGATTGTGAACTTGTGATTGCCTTTGTCCATTTTTACGGTGCGATTACCCTTTTTGATGGTAATCTCCATATCTCCTTTTGTGATGGTTAACGTCCGGTCACCCTTTTTCATCTCAATGGTGTAGTCTCCCTTACCCTTGCCTTTTGCCAGTAATTTTACGGTGCGAGATCCTTTATCAATGGTGAGGAGATCATCCCCCTTTCCTTTAACAGGTTTATCTTCGCCCTTAATATGGATAACACGGTCACCCCGATCGATTGTTTTTTCATCACTTCCCTCTTCGATAAGTGTGGTGCGTGTTTCGTTAACAACGGTATTCCAATCTTTTTCTGCATGAATAAAAATTTCCTCACTTTCATACTTATCTTCAAATCGAAGCTCGTTAAAACCCTTGGGTTTTCCTTTGGGGGTACCTACAGTTTGTGTGCGAATTGTGCTTTTGGTAGGGGTTTTAGGTAAATAAGGAGGGAGGTGAGTGCCGTTATATACGGATCCTGTGACGATGGGGCGATCAGGATCACCATTGAGAAAAGTAATGATTACTTCTTGCCCAATACGTGGAATGAATACAAACCCCCACTCTTTGTCGCTCCAATTCTGGCTTGTGCGTACCCAGCACGATGATTTTTCATCTCCTTTTTTTTCCGGATCCCAGTGGAAGCGTACCTTTATTCTTCCGTATTTATCTGTATACACCTCTTTGTTTTTGGGTCCTGTAACAGTTGCGGTTTGGATGCTCGCGATGCTGGGTTTGGGTGTTGTGCACGGTGGTCTGTAATCGGTATCTGCATAAAAGGCTTCGAAATCATTTTTGTAAAGGAGGTGGCGGTTACTTTCCTGTGCATCCATGATGCCATCAATCACATGAGTGACTTTTCGTATGACAAATTTTCCATTGAAATCCTTACGCAGGTGTTTCTTTAAGGTAAGTGTTGTTCCCGGGTGAAAGTCCGGAAAGGTACTGCTCCCGCAGAGGACGTTTTGCGATGCTTCTTCTGCTTCCAGGCGCATATTAGCGTAAGAACTGTTGATAGCCTTTGTTGGATCTTCTTCGTATCCTGACTGTCCAGGGTATGTAACCATTTCACCGCCTGCATATTTATCTTTGGCTTCAGCGTCAAGATCAGTAGTCGGCGTTGTAAAGTTGTAATCTTTCAGCGCGTATGATGTAGGAATTACACGATGATCCATCCGTACACCGAGGAGTGTATGTAGCATCCCAGGACTTGTGGTTGCAGTCTGAATTTCGATTGTATCCGAGGAGCGGAAAGGTTTAAATGTTGCGTTGCTGTCGGTGAGAACCAGGGTGTGTCCGGATTTTTCTTGTTTAAAGTGATACGCGATACCCTCTTCTTCCATGAGTCTTTGAATAAAGTCATAATCACTTTCATTATATTGAACACAATATTCACGCTTATCTTTTCCGCGTGTCTTTGTCTCGTTCTTAAAAGCGCTAATATCGTGTTCCTTAATGATTTCTGCGATAATTTCTTTTGTACTTTTTTTCTGAAATATTCGGTATTTTTTGGTGAACTTGAGCAACCAGAGACTTGGATATAGGGTAAGGCGGTAATGTGTGAGGTGTGTGTCAAAGGCTGTATCACGTTGAGAAACGTGACCAACAACACCCTGAAAATAATGCTTCTCACTACCGTACTCACAGGTTGCTTGCAGGGGTTTGCCGATTACCTCTTTAAATGAGAGTGCCTCTTGATCGGCTATAAGATCAAGGTGTACTTCAAAAAGGGTGCTCAGCCCTTCGGTACAGGTGAGTCGCTGAAGGGCATATCCCTTTTTTGCAAATTTTTCCTCAAGGTTGAGGGTGACATTGTTTTGGGTTTTTACACCTACTGTTGCCATGATTGCCCCCTAAGATAGCTCCCCTATCATAACCAAAGCATAAGGTCTTGTCGAGCAAGCAAGGATTGTCTATATAGAGTATATGAACGCGCCCGTAGCTCAGCTGGATAGAGCGCAACCCTCCGAAGGTTGAGGTCAGAGGTTCAAATCCCCTCGGGCGCACCAGGTTCATAGTCACTAGTATCACCGCGATCACGGAATCAGCATGAAGAGAGAAATCGCATGATTCCCAAGTGTGCGAAAAACACTTGAAAAATCCCCCATTATCGAATAGCTCTAAGGCACCATTGTGTTTCGCTAATTTTAAGGAGTTTCTCTATGAGTTTTGTGCGTTTCATGATTATGATTGGCGTGTGTTTTTTTGTAGGACTTGGGCTGGTTGCCAATTCTCACTCTGTACAACGCGCGCGACCCCCTATAACGAAAGGAAAAAAACAGATGTCTGAAGATATTCACAAGGAAATAATCACTGAGGGTGCCGGTGATATTCCTCAAAAGGGTGATCGTGTCCATGTCCATTATGTCGGTACGTTTGAGGATGGTACAAAGTTTGATAGTTCTCGGGACCGTGGTGAGCCACTGAAGTTTACCGCAGGAGTGGGTCAAGTAATTTCTGGCTGGGATAAAACTATTCTCGGGATGAAAGTTGGAGAGCGCGCGAAAGTAACTATTCCGAGCACACTTGCTTATGGCGAAGCGGGTATTCCTGGGGCTATTCCAGAGAATGCTACACTTGTGTTTGATATGGAGCTGATGGCTATTGGTAGATAGCCGTTGCTGATGTGAGGTGTGTCTCTTGCAAATTTAGTCAAAGAGCCCCGGTGTGAACTTTGGTGTTTTCCGGGGCTTTTTTAATGGCTTTGACTCCGGGCGGTGTGCGGCGCTCTTCGAACGCACGCAGGTGCGACCGTCGTGCATTTCGATGACTAAATGTTCCGCGCGCACAACATTTTTGCTTGTCGTGATGGGGTTATTGTCATGATCACGAATGACGGCAAATCCTCGGCTAAGGGTTCTTTCATAAGCATAACTTCCCAGAACTTGCGCATTCTTTTCAAGACTGAGGTGTGTGTGTGCCAATCGCGCGTTAACCCCCCTGACAAGGCGGGTCCAGATCATATGAATAGCCTCCGTTTGTGCGCGCAGAATGTGTTGGGGGTGTCGAAGGCGCATTCCTCTGTCATCAAGCCGCTGCTGATGGCGCAACAAGCTTTGGGTTTGCCAAGTGAGTTGCTTTGATGCATGGGAGATCCGTTGGCTGATTTGCCCGATAATTTGGTGAAGTGTTCGCGTGAGGTGTGCCCCCATTTTTGCAACGGTATGTTGCAGCTCAAACTTCACAGGAACAGCCATTTCAGCCGCGGCTGTTGGTGTTGGCGCGCGGTGGTCACTTGCGTAGTCTACAAGTGTTGTATCTGTTTCGTGTCCAATAGCTGTAATAATGGGGATTGTTGATGCACCTACGCATCGCACAAGACTTTCATCATTAAATGACCAAAGATCTTCAATGCTTCCCCCGCCGCGCGCCAGAATGAGAACATCAGGTCGGTTCGGATCTTTGTAGGAAAGAGCGTTAAACCCTTTGATGGCATTGATGATTTCACCAGCTGCTTTCTCGCCTTGAACAGCTGTTGGCCACAGAATAATACGTCTGGGAAAACGGTCATCAATACGGTGAATAATGTCTCGAATAACAGCTCCTGTTGGCGATGAAATAACACCAATTGTTTGTGGGAGGTAGGGAATTGCTTTTTTGCGATTTCTGTCAAAAATTCCTTCTTGAGAAAGAGCGTTTTTGCGTTCCTCAAGAAGCTTAAGAAGTGCTCCGGTTCCTGAGACCTCAAGAGACAAGGCACTTAGTTGATATTTGGAGCGCCCCGCAAAAGTGGTGACGCGGCCTGTTATGATTACATCTAATCCATCTTGGGCTTTAACAGGAAATGTTCCCACAACGTTGCGCCAAGCAACAACATCAAGCGCAGCGTGCGCATCCTTTAGTGTGAAGTATAAGTGTCCAGAGCTATGATGTGTTGCTCCTGATATTTCTCCTCGTACACGCACAAGGGTGAATGCTCCCTCAAGTGTTGTGCGGATTTTTTGGGAAAAATCGCTGACACCCATATAAGTATCGGTGGATTGTTCTAAGAGCATGTGCGGCAAGGAAACCCAAGATTTTCTGAGAAGCTACAAAGATAGTCCCTCAATGTGTCCTTTTATGCAATGGATTTTTGTTTGTTATTTTCAAGGATTCATTGAAGTAATCCAATAAAAAAGTAAGAAATTTTATTATAATCCCCATAATCAAGCTATACAATGGCATTTTTTTACAAAATCTGTTTGTTAATCTTCGGAAACTTTGGTATCAGATACATGTGATTGTCATGGTAAATCAATGAACTCCGAAACACTTCTCTCTAAAAAAGAAAAAAAAGCAGTCTCCCCTGAGATTTGGAAACTGAGCATTGCGGTAATGTTAGCCGCTGTTTCAACAACAATGACATTCAGTGTATCTCCCATGTATATGAAGGAAGTTCTTGGGTTTTCTTTGATTTCCATTGGCGTGATAGAGGGGCTTTCCGAAGGACTTTCTCAGCTAAGCAAGCTCATGTCAGGTGTTTTCGGGGATTACTTCCGCAAACGCAAACCACCGTTGATTCTTGGGTTTATCTTGGCGGCTCTTTCAAAGCCACTTTTTATTCTTGCTGGCTCTCCTTTATGGATCACAGTATCAAAGCTCACAGAGCGGATAAGTAATGGCCTGACAGCGACCCCTCGTGATGCTTTTGTAGCGGATGAGTCCACCCCAGAAAATCGTGGAGCCAGTTTTGGGGTTATGATGACCCTCAAGACGATCGGGTGTGCAGCAGGTTCTTTCCTTATTGGTGGAATGATTTTTGTTGCTGGAAAAATGGGATATACGGTTGACTACAAGTTACTCCTTTGGATAGGTTTTGTGCCGTGTCTGGTTGCCGTTTATATGATCACCTATACCGTACGTGAAAGTGCGGCAGTTGGAGTTCCTTCTGCTTCCTTAGGAAGCCGGAAGGGTGTCCGAAAAGATGATGACCAGAAGCTGCGGTTTGCTGATGTGCGTCTTTTGAGTTCTCGTTATTGGATGTTTCTTGTCATTGCAAGCTTGTTTATGCTTGCGCGATTTGCTGATGGACTTTTAGTTTTGCGGATGCAAACATTAGGGGCGCCTATTTGGATTTGCGCGATGGTTATCGGTATTTTTAATATCGTATCGTCCGTCTGTTGCTTCCCAATCGGAGACTTGTCCGATCGTATGCCTCGGGCAAAAATTTTATATTTTTCATTTGTGACGCTCATTCTATCGCACCTCTGCTTTTATGCGGGAGCGGATATGATGGTTGGCCCCTTTGTAATTAATTCGGCGTATTTGGGCATTATTTTTTGGGGTGCGCAGCGCGGCACGTCACAAATTCTTTTCTCTGCAATTATATCGGAAGAGGTCCCTCCCAAGGTAACGGGCACTGCTTTGGGTATCTTTAATCTTACAAGCGGAATGGCAGCTGTTGCTGCCGGATATTGTGCGGGCTATATTTCCGATGACAAAATTCAACTCCCATTTCTGGTGGGTGCTATCGTCGCAGGTGTAGCCCTTGTCACGCTTATTATTTGGAATGTCTATATTGACAATAAAGCTGTCCCAGTGCAGGTGACATGCACGAAAGTCCGTAAAACGGCATAGACACGAAAGGGAGTTCGTACGGTGGCTAAACTACTTTACTATTATTCTGCGATGAATGCTGGCAAGAGCACTCTGCTCTTGCAGGCCGCTTATAACTACCGCGAACGAGGCATGGAGGTGCTCTTGTTCTTGCCGGACTTTGATGCTCGCATGGGAAAAGGAATTATCGGATCCCGTATTGGAATCCATTCTCCGGCACATACGTTTACTGCTGATTTTGATTTT